>JBFJKD010000127.1:0-6525 GCA_041635095.1 Porticoccaceae bacterium | reverse complement strand
CCGTTGATCGGAAGACCAGTCGGCGATAATACTTTCCAGCCCGTCCGCTGGAAAATCTTCGGGGTTGGCGACCTGTTCTGTATTCATAGCCTGTGTTCTCTAGGTGTTTAGTAACAATGTAAATAAAATTAGCCAGACAGCCAGCAGAAAATGCCAATAAATGGCACACAAATCGACCCGTCTCGTGGTTTTCGCCAGGTCCTGATCGGTGCTGCACGTTAATATAGTCGCACCCCACACCCACAACCCCCCGAGTAAATGCAGGCCGTGAACCGCCGTCAGGAGAAAAAAGAAAGCGTTGGCCGGGTTGCTTGACACATAGAGTCCGGCGTCGTTGAGTTCCTGCCAGGCACGCAGTTGTCCGAATAGAAACAAAAAAGTAAACAGCCCCGCGATAAGCAGCGGGTTAAGAATTTTATGCAGTTGTTGTTTTTTGGCCAAATTATTGGCGTGCTGAAAAAAAATACTGGCGATGATAAGGGCGGCGGTATTAACCCAAAGGATCGCCGGATCGTCGAGGGTAAGCCAGTCGTGAGCTTCCATGCGCATCATATAGGCGCTGATGAACAGCGCGAACAGGGATGTTGCCACGCCGAGGAATACCCCCAACCCCACTTTTAACGATGCGACATGCAGGCCGCGGGTGTTTTCGATGGGTTGAGTTCCGCTGTCTGCAATCCACGGACTGACGCTGACGGTTTGCCTGACCAACCACCACACCACGGTTGCCATCAGCCCCGCGAGAAAAACCAGCGTAATTGTCATAAAGCCTCCTCACCACGATCTGTCGATTGTCTGGGTGGCTGGTTTTGCGGAATGAAATCCTGGTCCGCTCCGGGAACGCTATAGTCGTACGCCCAGCGGTACACCACAGGCAGCTGGCTGCCAAAGTTACCGTGTTTGGGTGGAGTGTTCGGAGTTTGCCACTCAAGTGTCGTCGCGCCCCATGGGTTGCCTCCCGCTGGCTTTCCTTTGAAGTAGCTGATAACCAAGTTGTATAAGAACACCACCTGGACCGCGCCAACCACCAGTGCTGCAATTGTGATAGCCGCATTAATGTCCTGAGCGGACTGGGGGATGAAGTCGGTGTTGCCCATGGCGTAATACCTTCTGGGCACGCCGAGAAATCCCAGGTAGTGCATGGGGTAGTAGATTGCGTAGGTACCCAGAAAGGTAACCCAGAAGTGGAATTTCCCGAGGCTGTCGTTGAGCATGCGACCAGTTATTTTAGGGTACCAGTGATAAATGGCGCCAAACACCACCAATATTGGCGAAACGGCCATCACCATATGGAAATGAGCGACCACAAAATACGTGTCGGATAAGGGCACATCGACCACCACGTTGCCCAGGAACAGTCCAGTCAGTCCGCCGTTGATAAACGTAAATACAAAGCCGATGGCAAACAACATAGGCACCGTCAGGCGAATATTTCCGCGCCACAATGTCAGTACCCAGTTGTACACTTTCAGTGCCGTTGGAATGGCGATAATCAGCGTGGTGGTCGCAAAAAAGAACCCGAACATGGGGTTCATGCCGCTGACATACATGTGGTGTGCCCAGACGATGAAACTGAGTGCGCCGATGGCGATAATCGCCCACACCATCATGCGATAGCCGAAAATGTTTTTACGCGCGTGCACGCTGATCAGGTCGGACACAATGCCAAATGCGGGGAGGGCAACGATGTAGACTTCCGGGTGGCCGAAAAACCAGAACAGGTGTTGAAATAACACCGGACTACCCCCTTCGTGATCCATCTGTTCGCCCATGGATACGATGGCGGGCATAAAAAAGCTGGTGCCGAGGCTATGATCCAGAATCATCATAATGGCGCTGACAAACAACGCTGGGAAGGCGAGGAGTGCGAGCACTGTCGCCATAAAAATTCCCCACACCGTGAGCGGTAAACGCATCAAAGTCATGCCGCGGGTACGCGCTTGAAGTATTGTCACGACGTAGTTCAGGCCGCCCATGGTAAAACCAACGATAAACAGCGCCAGGGACACCAGCATTAAAATAATGCCCCAGTTTGCGCCTGGGGTGCCCTGTAATATCGCCTGTGGCGGATACAGTGTCCAGCCGGAGCCCGTCGAACCGCCGGGTACAAAAAAACTCGCCACCAGAACCAGCACGGCAAGTAGATACACCCAATAGCTGATCATGTTGACATAGGGAAACACCATGTCGCGCGCGCCGCACATTAACGGAATTAGATAGTTGCCAAAGCCACCTAAAAATATTGCGGTTAGCAGGTAGATCACCATAATCATGCCGTGCATGGTGACGTATTGAAGATAGGCGCTGGGATCTATAAAGGAAAATGTATCGGGAAAGCCGAGCTGCAAGCGCATGATTCCGGATAGCACCAGAGCCACCAGGCCGATGGCGATGGCGGTAAGTGCATATTGGACCGCAATAACCTTGGCGTCCTGGCTCCAGATGTATTTGCCGATAAATGTTTTGGGGTGGTACAGGACTTCTTCCGCCACTTCGGCGGGCGGTGCGAAGGCTGTTTCGTCGTGTGCAACTCCACTCATCTGAGTTTCCTCTGTAGTTATCTGTGCACCCTGTATGTTCCTGCGCTATTGGTTAATCGCTTGCCGAGACCTGCAATGGCCTCGGCTTTGGCAAGCTGTTCACGTGTGCTACCAGGTCGTTGATGGCCGCATCGTCTCGCAGAATGGAAGCCATTAACCCCATTTGCGGACCGTACATGTCCTGTGGATGTGCGCCGCGGATACCCTGTTTAAAGTTTTTCAGCTGAGTCGCCAGATACCAGTCACTCATGCCTGCTAGACGCGGCGCATTCATGGCTTGAATACCCTGGCCGTTGATGCCGTGACAGGAGCCGCACGAGGTATACAGCCGCTTGCCAAATGCCGATGTTTCAGGGGTGATGGTGGGCGCGGCTGGCTCATCCGGAAGGGTGTTTATGTAAGTCACCACATCATTGATGGCTTGCGCGTCTACCAGGGTCGCCGCCATGGGCGCCATTTGTCGCCCATAAGTATCATCCGGGTGCGCACCGCGGACGCCCGCTTTAAAATACCTTAACTGTCGGGTCATGTAGTGGCCGTCAAGACCGCTCAGCTTGGGCGCATTTAACAGGGCGTTGCCCTCGCCCCGGGGGCCGTGACAGCTTGCGCACAGGGTGTACAGGGCCGCACCTGCAACGGCATTGCCGGGGGCTTGCGCCAGAGTATCAGCGTAGGTGGGGTGCTGGCTTAACCAGGCATCGAAGGATGCTTGTGCCTCGACGACGACATGACCGCGCATGGTGTAGTGGGCGATACCGCACAGCTCTGCACACAAAATATCAAAACGCCCGGTGCGGGTTGGTGTAAACCAGATATAGGGCACCATTCCCGGCACCAGATCCATTTTTACCCTGAATTGCGCAACCGTAAAATTGTGCAGTACATCCTTGGAGCGCAACGCCAGTTTTATCGGTTGATCGAGAGGCAGGTGTAACTCGTTGCTGGCAATCAGCACATCGTCCTGTCCAGCGGGATCGTCGGGATTCATCCCGAACGGGTTGTCATCGTTGATCAGGCGCGAATTGACAGCGCCCAATACGCCATCTTCGCCGGGGAAGCGATAGCTCCAGTGCCATTGTTGGCCAATAACTTCGACAACCTTTGCATCGTCCGGCACGTCGACCATTTTTGCCCACACAAATAATCCTGGCGCGAGCATTGCCGCCACGCCGATGGTGGTGAAGCCAATTAGCCACCATTCCAGCTTTTTATTTTCGGGTTCGTACGAGGCGGTGCGGTCGGGGCGGTGCCGGTAGCGCACCACCACGCAGGCCATAAAGAGATTGATTACGACGAAAACAAAACCGGTAACCCAGAAAGTTATGCCGATTGTGTCGTCAATCATGGTCCAGTTCGAGGCGATGGGGGTCAGCCACCAGGGACTCAAAAAATGAAAGAGAACAGAACCTATAACCAGTAACACTATCGCGATTGCCAATGCCACCTGCTAACTCCTATATAGGGTCAGTGCATGTGCTTTTTATGCGGGCAGTACTTAATCCTCTGGGTCAGATTTTAATAGTCCCTCGAAGTCATCAGAGTATCCTTCTCCGATACTAACCAAGGGTCCCAACAGCTTTGTTGTGTGTAAGGTATACCTGATTTTTGGCAATGCTTCCACTTTTTTTATTTGGAATATTCGCCAGTGGCGCATCTGCTAGTTAGTCTGGGTCGGCAAATGAATTCGTGTAAATCCTGCCTGAAGATCAAAGCGCCTGACTGATGCCCATACCATTCCGGGCTCAATGGCCTGTCTCAATGGCCTGTGTCATGGCGCGAAATCATCGACCTGGATCACTTTGTCGGCGGCTTGCAGATAAGCGAGGGCAAGCGCGGGGTCAGCGCTGCTCTGTGCGGCCGTTTCGAACGAGCGGGTGCGGCGTACGGCTTTGTTGAGCGCGCCGCTGGCTTCAGTGCCGAGGCGTCGGGCTAATTCGAGGGCCTGCATCAGTTCCCGCACACCACCCTGTTTGGGTGTCGCCATATCCGGACACAGCAGGGCGACGAGATCGTGACGACTGCGCAACAGCTTCGCCAGTTCCAGCATCTGGACATCGCGTAGTGGCGCGAGGTGGGCGGTGCGACTCATCACCACAGTGCCCAGCAGGCGCCGTCCAGGGGCGGGCAGATTGGCGAACAGTTCGCGCAGCACTTCTTCCGCCGCGTCGAGCTGTATCCGCACGGCGGCGCGGGCAAATGGCAACATATCCGGTTCGTCCTCGACGCTATAGCGCCACAGACAGGCGCTGGCCATATACAGGTGGGCGAGGGCATCGCCGAGCCGCGCGGACAGCAATTCCATGCGCTTGAGTTTGCCGCCGAGCAGACCCATGGCCAGGTCGCAGGTCAGGGCATATTTGGCACTCAGGCGAGCGAGCATACGGGCCTCTTTGCGCAGGGCCGGGGGTGGCGAGCCAAGCAGCGGCGCGCCGAACAAGCTGCGCCAGAGATTGCCCAGAGTATGGCGTATATGCCCGAGTAACGCGTGGCCGAGGGCGGTCGGATCGCGCTGTTCTACGGCGTTCATTTCTGGCATTACAAAGGGATGGCAGCGCACCGCACCCTGGCCGAAGATAATCAGGGAGCGGGTGAGAATATTGGCCCCTTCCACGGTAATGGCGATTGGCATATGGCGATAAGCCGCGGACAACAGATTCGACGGTCCGTTACTGATGGCTTTGCCGCCCAGAATATCCATCGCGTGATTTACGGAGCGGCGCCCGGCTTCGGTGAGATGGACTTTCAAAATTGCACTGGCCACGCTCGGTTGTTCGCCCCGGTCGAGCGCACAGGCCGCAAAGCGTCGCGCCGCGTCGGTGGCATACAGTTCGGCGGCCATGCCAGCGACAATGCCGCCAATGGCGTCGAACTTGCCGATAGCCATGCCAAACTGTTCGCGAATCTGGCTGTAGCCATTGGCAATAAAGAGAGAGGCTTGCTGGGTGGCGGCGCCCAGCGCTGGCAGCGAGATAGCGCGCCCCGCGGCCAGGCAATCCATGAGCATACGCCAACCCAGACCGACCTGTGGTTCTCCGCCAATCACCCAGTCCATGGGTACGAACACGTCCTCGCCCTCAATAGGACCATTCATAAACGCACTGTCCATGGGGCGATGGCGACGACCGATTTGCATATTGGCCTGGGGAACTGGCAGCAGGGCGCACGTAATACCCAGTTCCTGCTCGCCCTCGGGTCGTGTTGGGTCAACGGCGTGAAATGCCAGTCCCACGACCGTGGCCACCGGCGCCAGCGTGATGTAGCGCTTGGAAAAATTCACGCTGAAACCGCGCACCCGCACCCCGTCGATTTCACGTTCGGTCAGTAGTCCGCGATCGGGAATGGCGGCTGCATCCGATCCCGCATAGGGGGACGTCAGCGCAAAGCAGGGTAGATCCCGGCCATCGGCGAGGCGGGGCAGGTAATATTGTTTCTGCGCATCGGTGCCATAACGCAGCAGGAGTTCTGCTGGTCCCAGAGAGTTGGGTACCATTACCGTCACTGCAGCGGCGGCGCTGACGGTGGCGATACGGGTAACGACAGTAGCGTGAGCATAGTGGCCGAAGCCCAACCCGCCCCATTGGGTGGGGATGATCACGCCGAAAAAGCGTTTCTCCCGCAGAAAACGCCAGACCTCCGGTGGTAGATCCTGTGCCTCATCGATGGCGAAGTCGTCGAGCATACCACACAGTTCCCGAACTTCATGGTCGAGAAAGGCCTGTTCGGTATCGGACAGTACATTAGGGCCGGCCTGGAGCAGCGCATCAAAGTCTGGTCGCCCGGCAAAAATCTGACCCTCGAAGCCCACCGTTCCCGCTTCCAGCGCTGCGCGTTCAGTGTCCCCCATGGGCGGCAAGACCCGGGTGAACGGCCCCAGTGCGGCTGTTCCGACTAGTTTGGCGAAGCCCATAGCAGTCTCCAGTTCGCGACGTCACCTTCAGTCTACAGTGAGATCGTCTGGCTTGTCGCTGGTCGCAACGATATTTGT
>JBFJKD010000126.1:0-6528 GCA_041635095.1 Porticoccaceae bacterium | reverse complement strand
TTAAGGCCACGCACATCACAAATGCCACCGACATTTGCGAGGTGACCGCGAGCGCCGAACAGATTCCCAATATCTGCAATGCGATTGGGTTGTTATCCAGAATCGGTTTAAACAAAATATCTTTGGTTTTGTCTGTCATGGTTACGCCTCCCCTGCACGCAGGTTAGCCAGAAACAGAGCGAAGCCTTTATCGCCCATCCAGAATTGAATTAAATTATGCACACCGCGACTGGTCAGCGTCGCGCCGGACAGCCCATCAATTTGATGCACCGCTTGCGGACGGGAAGTGTCCACCTCGCCTTTGATTACCGACAACGCCGTATCGCCTTCCGGAGAGTACACTTTCTTGCCGATCCACTTTGCTTTCCACAACGGGTTATCCACTTCACCACCCAAACCCGGTGTTTCTGCGTGCTCGTAAAAACCTACACCAACCACTGTATTAAAATCCTTGTCGAGAGCGATAAAACCATACAACGTCGACCACAGGCCGTAGCCCTTGATGGGTAGAATCACTTTGTCGACGGCATCACCATCGCTAACGATATACACCAGCGCATAATCTTCACGGCGCTTAATGCTAGCCTTATCCTCATCATCAGATAGCTCGGTAGCCAGTTTTGGATTCTTACTTGCCTTGCGCTGATCATAGGTTGCGACATCGAATGCCTGACTAAATTTGCCGGTATCCAATTCCACCAGGCGCGTGTCAATCCTGGCAAACTGCGTATCTATGTCTACATTAGGCTGCAACAACCCAGCGGCCGCCAGAATATTTTTTTTGCGATCATTCAGCTTGTTAGCCTGTTGTTCCGGCCGCAGCAAAACCGCAGCGGCCGAGACAAACACGGAACAAACCACACACAGGATCAGGGCGACCCTGACAGTTCCCCACATCGAATCTTTATTAGCCACGGGCCAGCCTCCGCTTAATGTTGGACTGAACCACATAATGGTCGATCAACGGCGCAAACAAGTTGGCAAACAAAATTGCCAGCATCATGCCCTCCGGAAACGCCGGGTTGACCACCCGGATCAGAACGACCATCACCCCAATCAACACCCCAAACCACAGCTTGCCCGTGTCGGTCATCGACGCCGATACCGGGTCGGTGGCCATAAACACCATGCCAAACGCAAAACCACCCAATACCGCGTGCCAGTACCAGGGCATGGCGAACATCGGGTTACTGGAATCAATGGTATTGAACAGGGTGGACAACGCAACCATACCCAACATCACACCTAGCATAATGCGCCACGACGCAATGCGCATGACCAACAGGACTACTGCGCCGAGCAAAATAGCCAACGTCGATACTTCACCGACAGAGCCGGGCATCCGTCCGATAAAGGCATCCATCAGACTGAATTGATTTTGCAACGCCGCCATGCCATCGCTCGCCGCAACCGACAGCGCGGTGGCACCAGTGAAACCATCCACCGCTGTCCACACCGCGTCTCCAGACATGGCTGCCGGGTAGGCGAAAAATACAAACGCTCGCCCCGTTAGCGCCGGATTCAGGAAGTTCTTGCCCGTACCGCCGAAAATTTCCTTGCCAATAACCACCCCAAAGCTGATGCCCAACGCCACCATCCACAGCGGCAGGTCGGGAGGACAAATCAGCGCGTAGAGAATGGAGGTAACAAAAAAGCCTTCGTTAATTTCGTGGCCGCGCACCATCGAGAACACAACTTCCCAAAAACCACCGACGATAAACGTCACCATGTAAATAGGCACGAAAAATACCGCGCCGTACCAGAAACAATCCCAGATACTGCCTGGATCGTGCCCCGCCAGCAGACTGATAAACGGGCCGTGCCAGTCGCCAACCTGAACCAGACCCATGGCCGCCATGGCCGTGTTGGCCTGAAAACCCAGGTTATACATACCGTAAAACATCGCGGGAAATGCAGCCAACCAGACCGTAATCATCACCCGCTTAAGGTCAATCCCGTCGCGCACGTGGGCGCCGGTTTTGGTGACCGATGAAGGGGAATAGAAAATGGTATCCACCGCCTCGTAGAGGGCATACCATTTTTCATACCTGCCGCCTTTGTGAAAATGCGGTTCCAGGCTATCGAGCATTTTTCGCAGTCCCATAAGGCTTAGCCCTCCTTCTCAATACGGGCCAAATTGTCGCGCAATATGGGGCCATACTCATACTTACCTACGCAAACGTAAGTGCAAAGCGCCAGGTCTTCTTCGTCGAGCTCCAGGCATCCCAGTTTTTGCGCCATCTCCATATCGCCAACCACCAGCGCACGCAGTAGTTGCGTCGGCAAAATATCCAGGGGCATGACCTGTTCGTAGTTGCCCAGCGGAACCATGGCGCGCTCGCTACCATTGGTGCTGGCATTCATGGCAAACAATTTATTTTTTTGCAGTGCTGAAAGATATATAGGTAGCGCCGAATGGCGGTTGGCACCAGGGGAAAGGTAACTCAGCAACCGTCGCTCCCGCCCCTCCTCAAGTACCGATACCTGATTGTGGTAGCGACCCAGATAGTCCGACGGTCCCGCCGCGCAATGACCCGACATCACCGAGCCGGACACGACGCGATTATCACCATCCAGTGTTTCAGCGGCCACCAGTTCGCTCAAACAGGCGCCAGGGCGAGCGCGTATCAGGCGCGGCTGACGAACCTGGGGACCGGCAACGGCCACCACGCGGGAAATATCAATATGCCCGGTAGTAAATAGCCTGCCGTAGGCCAGGACATCCTGATAGCCGATATGCCATACATTTTTGTGTTCATTCACCGGATCGATAAAATGGATATGCGTGCCCACTAGCCCTGCCGGGTGCGGACCACTGAAATCATGGGTGGTAACGCCGTCACAGGCTGCAATCGAACTGGCTCCAGCGGCCCGGCACAAGTGCACTGCTCCCTCGGTCAGGCGCGTTAAAACGCGCAGACCATTGCTAAAGTCCTGCGGCCGTGTGCCTATAATGACGGCCGGATCAGCGGCCAGTGGGTTGGTATCCATTGCGGTGACAAAAATCGCGTGGGGTACCGCACCCGGCGCGGGCACGCGCGAATAGGGCCGAGTGCGCAGCGCGGTCCATAGCCCGCTGGCAATCAGATTATCGACTACTGCCTTACGCTCCAGAGTGGCGAGTTGTGCCTCGGGGTACGCGGTAAAAGTGATTTCATCGTCGCCTTCCACCGCCACCACCATCGATTGAAAAACGCGCCGTTCGCCGCGATTGATGGCAGTCACCACACCTGCGGCAGGCGAGGTAAAACCAACGCCTTCGTTTTTCTTGTCGGTAAACAGCAGTTGCCCCAACTTGACTCGATCGCCCACTGCAACCGCCATGGTCGGCTTCATGCCGGGATAGTCGCTACCAAGTAGCGCAACAGAACTGGCTGCAGGGCCATCGCAAACAACCTGCTCGGGTGCTCCGGCAATGGGTAGATCCAGTCCGCGACGGATTTTAATCATAGAAAATTCTCACACCGTAATATCAATCACCGGCCGGGCACTGCTGCCAGACTTATATCGGTTAAGCCCGCTTTGAGAGCGCCGGAATTATAAAGAGCCGCACGTCCTTTTACCAGCGACACGCCGCCTGCAACCCACGAAAAACACGGAAACACAAACTGCGGGTAACCTGAACTCTCACCCATCCCCTTTCGGTTGCCACCCATCGCGTCAACGCCGAACGTATTCAGCTTTTTAGTCGGCCCGGGGAAACATTAACCACTCGACACCCGCCATCTTCTCCAGACAGCGCAACACCTGACAGCTATAGCCGAACTCATTGTCGTACCAGCAGTACAGCACACAATTGCGGTCGTTGACGATGGTTGCCTGGGAGTCAAACACGCAAGCATGTCGGTCGCCAACAAAGTCAGTGGACACCACCTCGGAGGAAATGGTGTAACCAATTTGTTGTTGCAGTGGTGAATGCAGCGCGGTTTCGCGCATAAATTCGTTAAGTGCATCCCGCGACACCGCACTACCCAGTTGCAGATTGAGAATCGCCATGGACACATTAGGGGTCGGCACGCGAATCGCATTGCCCGTCAACTTACCGGACAGCTCTGGAATGGCCTTGGCAACAGCCTTGGCCGCGCCAGTCTCGGTGAGCACCATGTTCAACGGCGCACTGCGCCCCCGTCGGACACCCTTATGGTAGTTGTCGATCAAATTCTGGTCATTGGTATAGGCGTGTACCGTTTCGACATGCCCACGTTCGATACCGTACTTGTCGAGTAATGCTTTCAGAACGGGGACAATGGCATTAGTGGTGCAGGACGCCGCCGAGACAATCTTATGTTCGCCGATATCGCCGTGATTAATACCGTACACGATATTGGGAATGGAACCTTTACCCGGCGCAGTAAGAATCACTTTACTGACGCCGGGGCAATTCAGGTGCTGGCCAAGCTCCTCTTCATCGCGCCATACCCCGGTATTGTCTACCACTATCGCATTGGCGATGCCATGCTCGGTGTAATCGATTTCTGCAGGCGAGTTGGCATAAATCACCTGAATTTCATTGCCGTTGCACACCAGCTTGTTTTCATCCGGCAACACACGAATGGTGCCCTTGAAGCTACCGTGTACCGAATCGCGACGCAGCAAGCTGGCGCGCTTCTCCAGATCATCGGCATCGCGACTGTTGCGCACCACAATGGCGCGCAACCGCAACAGGTCCCCGCCCCCCGCCTTTTCGATCAGCAAGCGCGCCACCAGACGCCCGATGCGACCAAAGCCGTACAACACTACATCCTGCGGCGCAGGTAAGGGCTTACGGGTACTGCCGATATCATCGCCAACCATGGCCTGCAGGAACGCTTCTATGTCGCCGCCATTACCATTGTTCTGATATTTAACGGTGAGCTTGCCGACGTCGATATGGGCCGGACCCAGATTCATCCTGGCCAGGGTCTGGATCATCGGAAAGGTTTCAAACTCCGACAGTTCATTGTGTTCAATTTGACGTACAAAGCGATGAATTTTCATCAGATCGGTAACCGCCTGATTCACCAGGTTTCTGCCATACATGTACAGGGAAACGTTGTTTTCCCGGTAAAGCTTGCCTATGAGCGGAATCATGGCCTCGGCCAGGGCTTCCCGTTCTTTCCAGTCCTTAAAAAAATCAGTAGGTTGCGGTCGATTCACAAGCATTTACCTGTCGTTGTGTCGCGGGGTTATCTCGAAAGGGTCGCTATTATCGTGATTCGCCCTCCCCAGCGCAACCAGACCGGGCGGCGCAGGCACCGACACAGGCACCTACAATGGAATGAAAGCCATACTCGCGAGAGTGTGAGTGACGACATTAATCAGACGTTTTTGCTTCTGCGCAATAATTCTGGCCAACATATCCTGGATGGAAATCAATTTGCCGAAACGCCGCTCAAAACTCAGATTGGGAGGTTCCCCAGGCAAACTATTGGTCAACAACAGGGGTTTACCGCCGCTGTCCCGGCGCGTACTCAGGCGCCATACCAAAATTTCGATATTGCGGGCGCTGTGATACAGTTTTTGCTGATCCAGCTCATCGAAAATAAAAAATTCACTCTTATCGCCGTAGGCCTCCCTTAGCATCGTATTGAGACCAAACATGGTGGCAAACACGCGATCGCCTGCGTAATCTGGATCGCTGGCAAGCTCCATCGCGGCGACACCATGCACGCCGCGCAACTCGTCAAATTGCTGAACACCCGGTACCGCGAATAATTGCTCAACCCGTTGTTCCACGGTCGCCCTGGGCGTTTTGGCGAGTTCGCGGGGGTTGCGTCGATACAGTTTAGTAGTGAGATCGCGCAGCAATTGCTGGCTGGTTTGATAATGTGCATCTGCCACCAGATCGACATCTGTCTTGACCAGATTTTTTACAGCGAAATTGCCACCCCCGCAGCCGGACAGGGCAAATGCGGCGACAACCAGCGCGATCCCGGCAACTGCGGATCGTACGCACAACTTCGTTGTCATGGGTATTGGGCACCTCCCTAGCACACAGTCTCGTCCCTACAATTGCAACGCAGCGGCCATGACTCTGGGACGCGGCATCGGTACAATACCATATTTGGTCATTTCCCAATCCCATGCATCCATCCGTCCTGCCCATTCCCGCCGTTAGTACCCCCGGCCGCCAGCAACGCTGGAGTGGCCTGCCTGGGGCTGCCCGCACCCTGGCACTGAGTGACAGTGCTCGCGCGCACGCTGGTCTGACTCTGGTGATCGCCGCATCTCCGAAACACGCCGTACGCATTGAAGACGAGTTGCGTTTTTTTTGTGCCAGGGCGAACACCAGTAGTGCGGACGATAATAGTGCGGACGTACTGCCCATATTGCATTTTCCGGACTGGGAAACCCTGCCCTACGATATCTTTTCGCCCCACCAGGACATTGTCTCCGAGCGTTTGCGAACCCTGTATCAACTGCCGGGCCTGCAACAGGGCGTGCTGGTAGTCCCCGCAACGACCCTGATGCACCGATTACCCCCAGCGGAGTTTATCGCCGCACATAGCTTCGTCCATCGTGTCGGGGAACGCGTCAATATCGATAGCC
>JBFJKD010000125.1:0-6574 GCA_041635095.1 Porticoccaceae bacterium | reverse complement strand
GCCGTAAATGCAACCACAGACTTTTTTTGACGATAGTGGCATTTCAAGTGCGTTAAATTTGTATTCTTCGGTGGGGCTGCCGGCACCTACCATGCAAGTTGTGCCGCCGCGGCGGGTCGCCGCGTATGCCTGGGCCGCAACCGCAGGAACACCGATCACTTCGAAGGCATAATCGACGCCGATTCCACCGGTAATTTCCATGATTTGTGCAACCGGATCATTGCTCGCATTAACCGTATGCGTGGCGCCAAATTGTTTGGCGGCTTCAAGTTTACCGTCGTTAAGATCGACTGCAATAATCGGGTTGCCGCCGGCGATTTTGGCGCCCTGTAACGCCGACAGGCCGACTCCGCCACAACCGAATATCGCCACGCTACTACCGGGTTGAACCTTGGCAGTATTCAGTGCCGCCCCAGCACCAGTCATTACGCCACAGCCGACCAGTGCGGCCGCTTTGAGATCGTACTTTTTGTCGATCGGAATGACACACATTGATGGGCACACTATCTGCTCAGCCATATTGCCAAGGGCAGCAAAGGCGCCGATGTACTTGCCATTGAGCTTAACGCGGCTGGTGCCGTCAGGCTGCATGCCGGTAAACAGATCCGTTGCTGTGCACAGCCATGGTTCCTGATGCAGACAAAAATAACACTTGCCGCACATCGGTATAAAAGAGGTAATAACATGGTCACCGACTTTAACATTAGTAACATTGGTGCCAATTTCTTCGATTACTCCAGCGCCTTCATGTCCGAGAACGATAGGCGTGGGCATTGGTAATTTGCCTACCACCACGGCGTTGTCCGACTGGCAGATGCCGGTAGCCACCATGCGTACCCTTACTTCGTCTGCCTGCGGCGGGTCGAGTTCAATTTCCTGCACGGAATATTCGTTGACACCGGTCATGACTACTGCTTTTGCTTTCATGGAATTACCTTAATTATGGAGTTTCATTTTTGATGATTGCCCGGGAGCTTGTATAAGAATAGCGTCTGCAAGAGCCCATGGCGCCTTTAGTGTATGTCAGGTGGCAGTATAACCACCATCGATAACCAGTTCAGAACCAGTCATATAGGATGATTCGTCCGATGCAAGAAAGAGTACGCCCCAGGAAATCTCTTTGGGTTGTGCCGGGCGACGAATCAGGGCAGTGCCGAGCAGTGCTTTGGTGGCTTCTTCGTCAACCAGCATATCTTTGGTCATGTTGGTGGCAATAACCCCGGGATGCACAGAGTTAACGCGTATATTAAATTCTGCGTACTCTACAGCAGCGGATTTAGTTAGCAGGCGTACCGCGCCTTTCGACGCCTGGTAAGCAGACGCGCTGGGCGCACCGACCAGTCCATATATGGAGGAAATATTGATAATCGATCCGCCGCCCGCTTTCTGCATCGCGGGGAGGACATATTTTACGCCATAAAATACGCCGCGGGTGTTAATGCTCTGTACGAAATCCCAATCCTTGGTGGTTGTTTCCTGTATGGATTTAAGGATTAACACGCCAGCGTTGTTAACCAGTACGTCGATCTGCCCATAGTACTTAACACTGGCATCGACCACCTGTATCCAGTCTTGCTCGGAGGCCGCGTCCTGTTTGATGAACAGAGCATCGCCACGTGCTGCCTTGATTTCAGCAACGACGGCTTCGCCAGCGGCGATGTTAAGGTCGGTGACGACTACCCGCGCACCATGTTCGGCGAGGAGGAGGGCGTGTTCGCGTCCCATACCCAGCCCGCCGCCAGTAACCAGACACACCTTATTCTGTACTCTTCCCATCTTTACTACCCTCCGAATTAGCTAACAAAAATGCAGGCCGCTAAAGCACCAATTATTACGAGAACGGGAATTTATCACGATAGAGCCGAGGCCGCTAGGCAGTGGTCTGAATTGGCCTAATGGATGTGACCAAACCAGTTAAGGGATAATACCGTCAACTGGAGATTGGAAATGACAAGCAGGAAGAAATGCTCGAAGGAATTCAAGTTGGATGCCACCAGTCTAGTGCTGGAGTAAGGCTACTCCCGGGGGGAGGCGGCACGGAGTCTAGGGATCAATGCCAACATGCAGTGCCGAGGGATCAAAGAGCATGAGGCTGATGATGATCAAGCCGTTCGAGGTAATGGCAAATTGACGACAGAGCACAAGCTGAGATTCGCCGCGTATTTAGCCTACGAGCAATTTATTACTGGGATTCTTAAAACGCCTGGTGGCCAGATGTGGTGGGCGGAGGCTCGAAACGTGTACATCCTCGCCCTACAAGAACGCATAGATCACGCGTTGACTACTCCTAAATCATTAGACCAGCTTGCGCCTACGATCTGGTGGTCGGTAGGAACACCCGATGACGCCTAGCCATGCGATCGAGTCGACGCGGAAAAGACAGGTGCTTAAATTCTGAAACGTCGTGGCGCGGCTCAGCTTAATCGTTAGCCTTTAGGGGTATCCCCACAAATAAAATTGAGAAGTATGGAGCAATGCTTGTTGCGCCAGTTGTAGAAGGTGCCGCAGGCATGTTGAACTCGCGGCAGTCTCGTTTTCCGCCTAATTAAAATTTAGCCACTGCTGCGCGCGATAAGCACAATTGTTTAGCGAGTTCGTGCTGTTACAAATTCCCCAATGCGCAGTATGGCCTCCCGCCCTTCGGGCAGCATGGGCGCGAACAGATGCCAGACATGCACCATCTCCGGCCAGACTTCCAGGGTAACATCCACACCGGCCGCCCTGGCTTTGTCGGCAACCCGGGTGGCGTCATCCAGCAGTGTCTCCAGCGCGCCCACCTGAATTAACAAAGGCGGTAATCCGGCAAAGTTTCCGTGCAGGGGCGCGGCGGTGGGCTGTGTTGGGTCGGCATTGCCAAGATACATTTTCGCCATGCCCATTAAACCACCGGGTTCAACCATGGGATCGCTTTTTACATTGGTGCGCATCGAATCCCCGGTAGCCTGCATATCGGTCCAGGGGGAAATCGGTACCGCCGCTCCGGGCATTGGTTCGCCTGCGTCGCGCAGGGTCAACAAGGCGGCGAGGGTGAGTCCACCACCGGCGGAATCGCCGGCAAGGGCTATTTTTTGCGGGGCAAAACCTTCGCTCAACAACCAACGGTACGCTGCGCAGGCGTCTTCGACTGCAGCGGGGTAAGGGTTTTCAGGGGCTAAGCGGTAATCGAGGGACAGTACCCGGCAATGCGCCGCCCGCGACAGGCTGGCCACCAATCCGCGATGGGTGGCGGGGGAGCCAATAACGTAGCCGCCGCCGTGAAAATACAGCAGGACTCTATTCTGATCAGCGCCAGGAACCGCGACCCATTCTGCTGGAACGTCGTCCGCTATAACCGGTGTCACAACGACGTCTTCGGGGATAACCGCTAATGCCGACATCATGCGCGCAAAGTTGTCGCGCATTTTCCCCGCTTTGTCTTTCATTTGCTCATAGGTGGACGGCCCAGGATAATTTTTCCACAATAGGTCCAGGAGTTTTTTGCTTTCCGGGCTGGCCATAGGTTAAGCGCTCTATATTTTATGAATTATTCACGCATTGCGTGCGCAGCAGCGCGATGCGTCAGTGGTTTAATCGCTCCTTAAGGAATGCGCCTATCTGTTCCACTGACGCCTGTGCTTCTTCCAGCATAGGCGCATAGGCGTGCCACACGTGAAACAGGTCGGGCTCTTCCACTAATGTTACATCGCCACCAGCGGCTTTGGCTTTGCGGGCGATGGTCAGGCTGTCGTCGTAGAGAATTTCCCGTCCGCCTACGTGAATGAGTAGGGGCGGTAAGCCGTGAAGCTCGGCAAATACGGGGGAGGCGAGGGAGTTCTTGCCGTCCGTACCGTTGAGATAATAGCCAGCCATTTTCGCTAATCCGGCAGGGGTAACGCAGGGATCGATGGCCGCACGTTCGGCCACCGACGGCGCTGTGCCGGTCAGATCTGCCCAGGGGGAAATTAGTACCCCGGCGGCGGGCAACTCCACGCCCAGTTCGCGTAACTTTAATAACGTGGCGAGGGTTAAACCCCCGCCCGCGGAATCCCCGGCGATGGCGATATTCTTAGCCGCATAGCCCTGATTCAACAGCCAACGGTAGGCTTTAACCGCATCGTCCAGGGCGGCAGGAAACGGATGCTCCGGTGCACAGCGATAATCGATACCCAGGGTGCGCGAACCGGCGGCGCGAGACACATTTTGCATCAGGTAGCGGTGACTTTTAATGGAGCCAATAACGTAACCTCCACCGTGCAAATATAAAACCACCTGTTTTGGATTGGCGCCAGCGGCGGTTAGAAATTCTGCAGGTACGCCGTCGGCGTTGGTGGGTTCCAGAACGACATCGTCGGGTACCATAAAGCGCGCCCCACCTTCATCCAGAAAAGCGCGCTCCTGTTCGACGTTCATGGCACCGAGTTCGGCCTGGCGTGCGAAAATTTTCAGTAATTTATCCAGTTGTTGCTGGGACATTTTGCACCTCTTAACCAGTACGTTTAAACGTAGTTTCTAAATTCAATAAATTTGAAAAAGTGAAATGCCCAGCTTACGCGCCAAACGCCTTGCGCAATACCGCTGACGCTCTCTGTAAAAATGCCTGGCCATCGTCCAGAGCGCCAGCCAGAGAAACAAATCCGTGAATTTGTTCGTCGTAGCAAACATATTCCACAGGCACACCTGCGGCCTTTAGTTTGTCTGCGTAGGCCGCGCCTTCATCCCGCAGTGGGTCGAAGCCAGCGGTCATGATGAATGCGGGTGCCAGGTTCTCCAGATTATCGGCAAGCAGCGGCGAGGCGAGGGGGTTATCCCAATCCGCTTTTGTTGGCAGGTAGTGGTTGTAGAACCAGTGCATCGCCCGGGCAGTCAGGAAATAACCCTCGGCAAAATCCTTAAAGGACTTGGTGTCCGGACCCATACGGGTCGCCGGATAGACCAACAGCTGTAGTGCCAGGGCAGGTCCGTTGCGATCCCGGGTCATTTGCGCGACCACGGCGCTCAAATTACCTCCCGCGCTATCTCCCGCCACGGCGATACGGGAACTGTCCGCACCCAAACTGGTGGCGTTAGCGGCGGCCCATTCGAGTACGGCGTAGCAGTCTTGCGGCGCGGCGGGAAATTTATGCTCGGGCCCTTTCCGGTAGTCCGGCACCAGAACGATACATTGCGCCGCATCGGCAAAGTAATGAGTCTCCCCCTTATGGGTTTCCGGGCTACCGATCACCCAGCCACCACCGTGGAAATAAATCAGGATGGGTAGCGGCGTATTCCCGCTATGATTGGGCATAATCACCACGGTACGGATGGGGCCATTCGGTCCGGGAATTTGAATTTCCTTCACCTCTTTCACAGGGCGGGGTGCAATGCCCAGCATTTGCGTGGTGGTTGCGAATACCATCCGGCCTTCCTCGGGGGTACCGTCGTCCAGTTGCGGGGTGTTGCTTGCGGCTGCCTGTTCCAGTAGCGCCTTGGTTTTTGGGTGCAGTGCCATCGGGATTACCTTTTTAAATTTTTAGAGCGTTGATAAACGTGAACGAGGAGTGAATTTAAGCCTATCGTGCCCGTCAAGTCATCAAAAAATGTCCGTGCATGGTGGCCACCGGTTTATCCGCATCGGACTGCCAGCAGGTGACCTGGACATTCGCAACCCGGCGCCCCTGTTTGGTCACACGGGCCCGCGCGTGTAAATCCGCAATCTTTCCGGAGCGCAGGTATTCGATGGTGACGTTGATTGGCTTAGGGAGATTTTCCGTATCCTGATCGTGGGCCAGCTGGACTATGGCCGCGGTTTCCAGCAAGCCGCCAATGGTGCCACCGTGCAACGCCGGCAACCACGGGTTGCCGGTTAACTTTTTATCAGCGCGCATGGTGGTGGTGATTTGCCCATGGTCTTCCCAGACATAAATGCCCATGGTATTCATGTAGGGAATCCCGGTGGACAGGATCGAAAAATCATCTTCTGCTTTGGCGCGACGTACCAGGCTGAGCAGGTCCATTAGACGTTCCCCTCGGCATTGCGGCGCTCGATTCTATCCTGTGCGGTTACACCTGCCTGATTGGTGACCATAAAAGTGGCGGTGCAATTAGCAATCGGGTCGTCGCGATCTTCGTGATAGGCGACGCCGCGTACAAAACACACATTGCGGGTTGTTTTGTAGCAATGCGCCCAGGCAAAAATTGCCTGATCCGGTGTCGCCGGTTTCAGGTAGTCGATACGTAAATCCAGGGTCGCGATCGTCATAAATTCTTCGAGAGCCGCAAATACCGCCAGTCCAGAGGCGGAATCTAGCGCGGTGGTTACCAGGCCGCCGTGCAAAATCCCGGTGGCGGCATTGCCCGCCATATCCTTTGAATAGGGTATTTTGATCACCGCTTGTTCGAGCTCAATATCCACGATCTGCAGCCCAAGAAACTGGGCATGGGGCGACTGATTTTTGGGATCAGAACGAAATTTGACGATACGTTCCATCAAGGTCTGGTCGGTCATAACAGGTACGTACGGGACATAAAAAGAGGATTCCTGGAGTTGGCTGAAGGGGATTGGACTATTATAACCAGATCAGTGTGGTGATTAACGGCTTTCCTGGGTCTGACCTTG
>JBFJKD010000124.1:0-6634 GCA_041635095.1 Porticoccaceae bacterium | reverse complement strand
GGGGTCACTCTGACCCGCGAGGATCGCGGCAACAAGGCGGAGTTTTCCTGCCCATTCCACGGCTGGATGTTTAATTCCAACGGCGACAACGTGGGCGTCATGAACGAGCGACGTGGCGGCTACCCGGATTCTTTTTGCAAAAAAGATATGGGACTGACACCGCTGCCGCGCCTTGCCAGTTACCGGGGCTTTATATTTGGTGCCCTGAGCGACACCGTACCCAGCCTTGAGGAACACCTCGGTGACGCCACCCGCATGATCGACATGATGGCGGATCAGTCTCCGGACGGACTCGAAGTGTTGCCGGGATACTCCACCTACACCTTTGCCGGCAACTGGAAGGTGCAGGCTGAAAACGGTGTGGATGGCTATCACGTGTTCGCCACCCACGGCAATTACGTGATGACCACGGAACACCGCAAGCAATTAAAGGCGGAAAATGACGCGGTCAAAGCCATGGAAGTGGGCGGTGTTGGCCGCAGTGAGTCGGGATTTTTCGATTTTGGTCACGGCCATGTCACCCTGTACGCGGCCTGGCCGAACCCCAGCGACCGCGCCATCTATCCGCACCTCGACAGCTATAAACAGCAGTTTGGTGAAGAGCAGGCGAACTGGATGGTGGGTTATCTGCGCAACACCTTGCTCTACCCGAATGTATTTTTGATGGATCAGATGTCCTCGCAAATCAGGGTGTTCCGACCCCTGGCTGTGGATAAAACGGAGGTCACAATCTATTGCATCGCGCCGGTGGGTGAAACCCCCGACGCCCGCAATCGCCGCATTCGGCAGTATGAAGATTTCTTTAATGCCAGCGGCATGGCCACCCCGGACGATCTTGCCGAGTTCAATGCGGCCCAGGACGGGTTCAAGGGCACGGTAGCGCGCTGGAACGATTTGCGGCGCGGTATCAAGCATCTTTCACAGGGGCCGAATGACGCGGCGCGACGCCTCGGCATCAACCCGTTGACCAGCGGCTCACAACTGGAAGACGAAGGGATCATGATCGCCCAGCATCGTTACTGGCGCGACTGTATGCAAAAAAATTTAGGGGGCTGACATGGCGATGGCTGTAAAACTGGAAGCGACTGTTTCATCCGATAAATATCACGCGGCGAGCGCGCTGCTGTTTCGCGAGGCACGCTTTATCGATCACCATCAGTGGGACGACTGGATCGCCCTGTTTGACACGGACGCCGAGTACTGGATTCCCAGCTGGGACGGGCAACACAAACTGGTAGACAACCCGCGTACCGGCATATCCCTGATGTACTACGCCGACCGCTCGGGCATCGAGGATCGCATCTTCCGTATTCGCACCGGGCTGTCTTCCGCCTCTACACCATTGCCGCGCACCGTGCACAGCGTTACCAATATCGAGGTGGAAAACCTTGATAAAGGTGAATTATTTGTGCGCTCCAACTGGCAATGCATGAGTTATCGCTGGAAAGAGACCGTGGTGTTCGCCGGTCACTACGAACATACGCTCAAGCCCTGTGACAATATCGGCTACGTGATCGCCGGGAAAAAAATTATTGTGAAGAACGATCTGATCTCCATACCCATGGATATCTATAACGTTTAAATCGACCGGTTCGGCGTCGAGCTGAATCGGTCGCGCCAACTGCTCGTCAAGTCATGTTCTTGCCGGAGGAAATCGCAATGGGTGTGCTACGCAACGGTAAAGTCGCTATTCGGGTGATGGATCTGGAGGAGGCAGTCACGCACTATCGCGATTACGTCGGCCTCTACGAAGTGGCGCGCGAGCCGGGTCGCGTCTACCTCAAAGCCTGGGATGAGTACGATCACCACAGCCTTATTCTGCAGCAGGCTGATCGCGCTGGCATGGATCACGTGGGCTTTAAAGTGCGCTTTGCGGCGGATCTGGACGCTATTGAAACAGACTGTCAGGCGTTTGGTCTCACCACCAGTCGCACACCCGCAGGGGCGCGTCGCGGCGAAGGTGAAACCCTGTGCACCACCTTGTCCTCGGGACACAATATTGAGTTTTATCACCACATGGAGCGCACCGGCATCAAAGTCGGTAGCACCAATCCACAACCCTGGCCCGACGATGTGCACGGCATGGGCGTGACCCGTTACGACCACGTGCTGTTGACCTGCGACGACGTGGCGGAAGCCACGCGGTTCTTCGTGGAGGTGCTGGATTTTCACCAGAGCGAACGCATGCTGACCCCGGATGGTCAGGAAACCCTCGCCTCATTTTTGCATATCACCAATAAGGCTCACGATATCGCTTTTATTAAAGGTCCGAACGGTAAACTGCATCACCTCGCCTTTGCGCTGTCCGCCTGGGACGACGTGTTGCGAGCTGCGGATATTCAGAGCCGCTACGATATCCCTACCGAACTGACACCTTCGCGTCACGGCCTGACGCGCGGCCTGACCACGTACTTCTTCGACCCATCGGGCAATCGCAACGAGACTTACTGCGGCGGTACTTTTCCCTATCACGATGACGAAGTGGTCACCTGGAGCGCGGACCAGGCTCCCAAAGCGATTTTTTACCACGGCCGGGAAATGATCAGCTCGTTTGCCGAAGCGGTGACCTGAACAGCGCTACATCAGGCAATTGAAACTCACCGGGAGCGTCCGACCGACCCAGTCCGCGCACCCGCGATCACCAGAGGAATTACTGCTTGTCCAGCAACGAAGTTCAGCGCACCCCGTCGGCGCAGACTACTGCCTCTCTGCCCGACACCGGCAGCATGTACGACTGGATTGGTGGTGAAGCAGCACTGCGCAACCTGGTGAATCGCTTTTATGACGTGATGGACAGCGCCGCATACGCGACCACTATTCGCGCCATGCATCAACCCGATCTGACACCCATGCGCGCCAGTCTGTTCGAATACCTGAGTGGCTGGTTGGGCGGCCCGCCCCTGTACGTCGCGAAACACGGCAGTCCCTGTATCAGCAAACCCCATGCACCCTTCACCATTGATCAGGCGGCCAGCGACGCCTGGATGCGCTGCATGAACCAGGCGTTGCTCGATACGGATATTCCCGAACAGTACCGCACGCTGCTGACACCGGCCTTCGAGCGCATGGCGAAGATGTTGATTAACACTCGTTAACTATCGCGCCGCTAATTGCTCGTCTTAGGTGTCATCGGCGCCGGACGTATTGTGCGCCGATACGCCCGCTATTTACTAACGTACAATGCTCCCTGATTCGCCTCGGCCCGGTGGCGACACCGGGAACCACCCCATGGCACTGAAAGCGACGATCTTCAAAGCGGACCTGCAATTATCCGACCTGGACAGGAACTACTACGCCAGTCACAACCTGACCCTGGCCCGACACCCTTCGGAAACCGACGAGCGCCTGATGGTGCGCCTGCTGGCATTTGCCCTGCACGCCGACGAGCATCTGGAGTTCACCCGGGGGCTGTCCGCCAGCGACGAACCGGATTTGTGGCAAACCAGTGCCACCGGCGAAATCGATCTGTGGATCGACATTGGTTTGCCGGATGCCAGCCGCATTCGCAAGGCCTGCCATCGCGCCCGGCAGGTAGTGATTTACTGTTACGGCGAGCGTGCGGTACAGCCATGGTGGCAGCAGTTGAATGGCAAATTGACCCGCTTTGAAAACCTGACAGTGCGACAGTTACCGCCCGCGTCAACTGCCGCGCTGGTGACATTGACAGCCCGCACCATGCGCCTGCAATGCAATATACAGGACGGTCTGGTGTGGCTTGGGGATGAGCGCAACGGGTTCAGCGTCGATTACCAGACCTTGCTCGCTGCCCACACGCAGGCGTCAGTCGCACGTCGGTGAATGGGGCTGCACCAGCACCCAGGGCTTGACCACCACCGACCAGACCAACGCGTCCAGTGCGAGCCAGTCCCGAGCCTGTTGATCGCTTACCGAGGCGATCACGCCGTCTTGCAACCAGTTTGCCACCTGTGCCTTATTATCCAACGCCACCTGACAGGCGACGTCCACCAGGTCCAGTTCCGGCGCCACATAGACGACCGAGCCGGCGGCAAAGTAGCGCTGTAATTCGCGCCACCGGATCACCGCCGTCTGGGCATTGAGGTTCCGTTTTTGCATCGCCAGTGGATCCTCCGGCAACGGCACTGGTTGGGAGTTTTGAGGGATAGTTGCGTCGCTCATTTTACCTTTCCGTTTGCGTCCTTTTTACCCGGATCTTTACCCGTATCACAGCCCGCTACCAACGCCAGTTTTTGCGCGCGGGTCATCTTTTTTATGCCACTTTCGCGTTGACCGGCGGCGCTGCGGGACAGTCCGTTTTCGCGATACACCACCGCCACCGGTCGGCGCCCGCGATTAAAATATTTGGCCCCTGTTTTTCCTCCAGCGTGCTCTTGAAAGCGCCGTTCGATATCGAGCGTGATACCGGTATACAGGGAGCCATCGCTGGCGGCAATCATATACACCGACCACGGCCCCAGCGAGCCACTGCACATTCTACAGGCCCTGCTCCATCCCGCTCAGAGGCGCAGCGCGCAGTGTTGCATCGGTGGCGCGATCTAGAGCCTGGCGCAGCGCTTCGAACAGAACAAAACCTGCGGCATTGGCGTTGCCATCGTCCATAGTGACGACGGCTACCTGCCCCTGTTGACGAGAGCTCGTGGCGTGCGACATGGTGTTCTCTCCCCGTTTTGATAACAGCCGTGGGCGGCAACCACCGCGAACAACGAAGTTAGTGGTGGTGCCCACCCGGGCCGTGAGCATGGCCGTGGGCCAACTCTTCAGTAGTGGCGGCGCGCACGTCGACAATATCCACCGCAAACGTCAGCACCATCCCGGCCAGTGGGTGATTGGTATCCACTTCCACCATAAATTTCCCGACCTTCACGATCGTCACCTGCCGCGGACCGTGCTCGCCATTAACCGCGACGACATCGCCGGGTCGCGGCCTCTTCTTGCCGCGCAGATGTTTTAGCGGAATGCGTTGCACCGAGTCCGGGTGTTTTGCACCATAGGCCTCGTGGGGCTCCAGGGTCACAGTCACCTGGTCCCCCGCCGCCCTACCCTGCAGCGCTTTTTCAAGGCCCGGTAACATGCCGCCAGCCCCGTGCAAATAGATGGTAGTTTCCTCCGCAGACGCTTCGAGCTGCTGACCCTGATCGTCTAGTAATCGATAGCGAAACGCCACTACCGCGTTTTGGCCAATTTCCATGTTTATCCTTAGTCCGTAAAATTCTGCCCGTTGCCCGGCACCGGCTATCCCTCGAACCGCACCTCGTTATGACAGTAGCGGCAGTGGTAAAGACTCTCGCCACGCACCACTTTGCGGTGTCGGCGCGTGGAAAGCAGGTGTTGTCGACAGCCACAATGATAAGAAAATTGCCGCTGAATGCGCAGCGGAATTCCGCTCAATTCGTAATTCGCGGTACGGCTTGCATCGACACCAAAACTTTCCATCAATGCCTGCCATTGGGCGCCATGTGGACGACATTTGCGGCGACCGTAAAGTCTGTCAACGACATAGTGAGCGACTTCATGGGGCACCGTTACCGCCAGATTGTCGGCAAAGTATTTGGCGAAAATATAGGGGTTATAGCGTATTTCACGCACGCGCCCGGTAACCCGGTACATACCGCAGGCGCGGCCAGTTAAATCGAAAGTCACCGGTAGCATGGGGATCGGTTTGCTAACTATCAGCGCCGCGCGCTCGATATAAATTTGCGTCTCCGACACCACCTGGGCACGCTGGGTTGCGTTAATAGGTGTCACCATGCCATTGTTCACAGCCCGCAACTGGACCTGACACAGTTTACATTTTGCGCCGCCAATATAGGCGTCAGATAACCCCCCCCACCGCGCTGCCCACGGCTACAACTGGTTGCGACCATGGGACGGCGGGGCATAGACGGCGCATCAATGCTCGAAAGGTTATACTGTCTCACACTAACTCTCACGCTAACTGTTGCCGCTCTGGCCCACCGCAATGATTTTTGATTTACACACCCATACTAGCGCATCGGACGGGGTACTGTCTCCGCAGGAACTGGTAAACCAGGCGCAACTCGCCAACGTTGCCGTACTCGCCATTACCGATCACGATACGCTGGCTGGTTACCAGCAAGCGTCGTCCCTGGAACCGGGTACTATGCAACTGGTCCCCGGCATTGAATTGTCGGCCCAGTGGCACAAAACCGGGGTACACGTGGTCGGCCTGAATGTCGATCCCAACAGCGACAGCCTGCGGCAGATTATCGCGACCCAGCAACGGACGCGCCGCGCGCGCGCCGTAACCATTGCCGAGCGGCTGGCAAAACGGGGGCTTGGGAACCTGTTTGAACAGGCTAGCCAGGTGGCCGAACTCGGCAATATCGGGCGACCGCATTTCGCGCACGTGCTGGTCACTAACGGCGTAGTGCGGACCTTCAGCGAGGCCTTCAACAAGTACCTTGGCAATGGAAAAATAGGCGATGTTCCCTGCACCTGGCTACCACTCGACGACATCGTACAGGGCATAAGGGATGCGGGCGGGGTAGCAGTACTGGCCCATCCTGACAAGTACGCCGTAACGCACAGCAAATTGGTGCGTCTGATTGACGATTTTCTACAGGCAGGCGGTCAAGCTCTGGAAGTGATCTCTGGGCGACAAACCGCTTCCCGCACCCGGGAACTGGGGGCGCTG
>JBFJKD010000123.1:0-6697 GCA_041635095.1 Porticoccaceae bacterium | reverse complement strand
GAGGTGCTGCTTTAGAGGGTGTGATTTCAATGATTTCCGCGGTTACTACGCCTTCAGCAACGAAGGGGTCTTCTTTGACGATTGCCTGGACCTCTTCAAGCGTTGCGTTGTGAGCCAGTATCGCCCCGCCCAGCTTTGGTTGAATGGTTCCAGCCAGGAGAAACGTGCCTTTAGCAAAGCCATCCTTTAGCAAAGCATTGTGGCCATCCATGAGTTGGCTGGCATTGGTTTTGTTCGTTAAAAACTTGAGCTGAATTACAAACATATCAGTTGCTCCTTCTGTCAGTTCGCGGGCGTGCTGCTCATAAGCCCTAACGTAAAGTTGAGGGGCGCGCCGCTTTTGGCGCGTCCCTCTCGAACGCCATGTTAGATGCCGGTTTTTTCTGACTCAAGTTTTTGATCATTCTCTACGAGCCACTTCTCTAGTTTTTCATACTCAGCAGGCCAAACATTATTGTATTCTTCTTCGAACACTCGCATAAATTCCAGCGTCAGTTCCCCAAGGTTGCCACCATATAGTTCAGCCCACCTATTTTTGAATACAGTTTCATAATCTTGCTCGTTTACATACGAATAGCCGAAACACACACCTTCATAGTTTGGATGAGCGCTTTCGCAGAGATCCGCGTATATTTTGAAAATACCCGGATATTTTTTCTCGCACCATTTTTCTAGGATTGTGTGCGTTACATTGATTGCTTCAATTTTCGTAGTTTTATTTTTTGATCCCAACATCAACTGTGAAGTTATATCTGAGAATGCATTAAACGTTTCCTTGCCTTCCAGAACAGCTTTTGTTTTTTGATTTAGATAAATCAGAATTCCGAGCGTTTCAATTGTGCTGCGGAGTAGAATTCTCGCGCCCAGTATATGCTCAGCACCTGAAAGAGCTACCATTTGGTTTAATAAATCAGTAACGCGCCAAAATGTGAGTTCTCGCAAAACAATACTGCGATATGTCGCCTTCCATTTATGAGCTGTTGAATTTCGAGAAATTAAACCGCCAAGCTCAATCTTCTTGCAGAGAGAGGAATTCCATACGTCTAATACCTTTGCCACATTGTCCATATTGCACCCGCTCTACTTTGAGGCATCTAACGTTTGAGCTCAGGCCGCGGGCCCGTCAGGGCCGTCGCGCCTGCAGCGAATGGTTAGAAGGCACCGCAGGTTTAACCACAAGACTACCGCCTAGGCGGGCCAAAACGGTTTAACAAATATGCGGAACGCTCTGACTCCGATGCAAACTCAATGACCTTCACCAACTCCATTCCCTCAAGCTCATCTGCCGGGAGAATGTCAGCCATGGTGCCTTCATCCAGGATGACCAGAAACTTGCCAGCCTTCTCTGAGGTATAAACCGCACCGCCCTCAAAACCCAGATAAAGAACTCTTTCCGACGACACAGACGGCAAGAACCCTTTTTCGTACTGGCTTCGGATGGACTTGAGTTTCCAAGCCACATCTGCCTGCTTCTTCTCAAGAATTTCCCGAGTTGCCGTGGCAACTCGCTTAATGATTGCCGCAGGGTTTCGACTTTCAGACGCAGCAGATGAAACCAACTCCCTCATGGAAACACTCGAAGCGTTACGACTGGTTGTCGAGTTGCAAAAGCTACACGCCGTGACCGTGTTGACAGCATCTATTGCGAGCGAAAGCTCATTCCGTTCAGCGGCGCCCAACTCCGGAAACAACTCTGAAACCAACTTCCGAATGTCCTTGAGATAACCACCCTGCTTTTTCCCAATGACGTGCTCGACGGTGAGTTGACGCCAAAAATCAAATGACTGCTCCTTGCTTCCTGCACCACATAACTGGCAAACGCCACCCGAACGCAGGTGAACGGCGTACGAATAGCCAAACAGTGATTGGCAGTTTTTGTAGTTGTAATCACCGCGCATGCTTGCTGTGCCTTCTAACACCAGGTTAAGCTGCGAAGCGGTTCTGGCGCAGCTTTTGCGAACGCAAAAGGTGTGACAGGTTCCTTCGTCAGCTTCAACCTCATGTTATGTGCCGCGTCTTTTTGCTGGTCTCGCAGGGTCAGAATCACTTGAGTCAACTTCCTTCCAAAGATTGTTGGGGAGCAACCGGTTGAGTTCATTGCGGAATAGTTCCCGATAATCAGGTGCCGAGAACCTGAAGGTAACCCGATGCTGATTGCTCTTCCAGTCCGAATCCTTGGTCCCGCCCCACGGGATGTTGTTGTTTCCAGTCCGCTGGGAATACTTACTCAAGGCGCGCAGGCAATTCACTACTGCGAGATCGTCAGTATGAATCGTGACGCTGAACTTATGGTCTGCGTGAGTCGTCACGATTCACCTCTCTAAGGCACATAACTTGTTATTAACAGGAATCGAAATTCCCCTTAATTTTGGTTTATAGCAGGACTGTAATTCCTGTTAAGCGTACCATTATGCACAAAGCGGGAATACAACAATGCCTTACACCAACAACCGTAAGTCAAAGGCTCGCTTTGAACCTGAGTCAGCCAGTTTAATGGATCAAGCAAGAGGGGTGCTACGCTATCACCATTGTATATGTACCGTATTTGGGGTGTTTTGCTGCCTGGTCGGTTTATCATTCCCTGGCACCGATGGAGTTAGTCCCTAATGTATTGATTCAAAGGAATAAATCAACAGTTTTGATTGTAGGCCTACATTAACCGCGCGTGCGCGATTATCTCGCGTTTTTGTACAGTTACCCGCCTGCGCTTTATATGGTGCCAAAAAGTGGGGTTCTAAAAACCCGCTAAGCTATTGTTATAGTTTGCCAAATACGGGTTTTTCCAGATAAGCGGGAAGATTATAAGCCAAACACCGAAATCCGCCGCTTTAGATATACCTTTTTGAGTCAAGTTACACGGGCTACGGTGGCACACTGGCACGGCAAGCCGTGGCTGCTTACCAACTGTTGCGCAGTTCCCGCAATTTTAAAAAGACGGTTTTCTCATCCGGCTTGTCCGGCAGGTCGGGAAACGCTTCCCGCAGGCGCGCGATGAGGGTCGGGCTGTGCAGACGGAAAAATGCGTTGATGTCTTTTTCCAGGGCCAGGGTCGAGATCAGTGCGGACGCCGGGTCTTGCTCGCGGGTTTTAGCCAGCAGCGCCTTGGCGTTTGCGTTATCCGGCTCCCGGTCGAGGGTGAATTCGAGGTTGTTGGTGATGTAATCGTGGCCGGGGTAGACGCGGGTTGTGTCGTCCAGTTGCGCCAGTTGGTCGGCGAAGGTCTGGTACAGCTCTGCGGGGTGACCGCCGTGGTGGCAGTTGCCTGCCCCCGCATTAAACAGAGTGTCGCCGCTAAACAGCCCCGGATTGTCGGTTTGCGACAGCAGGCACACATGGCACATGGTGTGTCCGGGGGTATCGAGGGCCAATAATTCCACGCTGCGGCCCACTTTGATCACATCCCCCGCGGCGAGGCCACGGTCCATTCCCGGGATGCTGCCGCCCGCGTTTTTGTGGGCCAGCACTTTCGCGCCGGTGGCTTTGACGATGGCGTCGTTGCCGCCGGTGTGGTCAAAGTGCTCGTGGGTGTTGACGATTTGGGTAATCTGCCAGCCGTTTTCCCTGGCCACGTCCAGGCACATTTGGTGGGCCAGCGGGTCGATGGCGAGGGCCTCGCCGTTTTCCGGGCAGACGATCAGGTAATTGAAATTGCGGTAGTCGTTGCCGGTCCATATCTGTTTAACGATCATACAGTCACCTCAATATTTGCGCCCTACGATTTGCGCCCTGCGGCCGATGGCCGTTGGGGTTCAGGATGCCAGTTGTTTTATCAGCGCGGGGCGCTGCTCGGGCGTCACGAAATTAAACGACAGGGTCACCCGATCCACCAGTTTGGTATAGCGCTCCTTGATGGACGGCACGATGGTATCCGGTTCCCCCACCACCGCGAAGGTGTTGAGGATGTCGTCGTCGATCAGCTCACCCATTTCCTCCCAGCGGCCCTGCTTGGACATCATGGTCAGTTCTGGCTGCAAATCACCCCAGCCGTGGGTTTCCAGCACCCGGCGGTAAGCGGGGGTGGACGCGTAAAACGCGATGCGTTGTTTGATGGCTTTTTTACTTTCGGCAAAGGCTTCCTGGGTTTGTCCGGACACCACAAACACCGGGTAGGACAGCTCGAAATCTTTGCGCGACAGGCCGCGCTTCGCCAGGCCCTGTTCAATCACCGGCAAGGTGTGTTCCCGCAGGTAACGGGCGGAGGTGAGCGGATGCACCAGCATTCCTTCACACAGGTCGGCGGCCACCTCGGTCATCATCGGACCTACGGCGGCGAGAAATACCCGCGGCGGGCCGGATTCGCTCGGGGTGGGGGTAAACACTGGGGTCATCAACGTGTGACGATAAAACTCGCCACGAAAATTTAGCGACACGCCGTCGTACCAGTTGGCCCAGATGGCGCGCATGGCCTGAATCAGTTCCCGCATGCGCGGGGCGGGTTTGGACCAGGGCATGGAAAAACGGTTCTCGATGTGGGGCCGTATCTGGGAGCCGATACCCATAATGAAACGGCCCCTGGAGTAACCGTTAAGGTCGTTGCCGATGGCCGCCAGGTTGAGTGGGTTGCGGGCAAAGGCGACGGCGATGCCGGTCAGCAGGTCCAGTTTCTGGCTGTGCTCGGCGGCGAGCACCAGGGGTAGAAAGGGGTCGTGGCCGGTTTCCAGGGTCAGGGCGCCGCTAAACCCGGCGGCTTCCACTTCGCGAATTTTTTCCGGGATACCGCTGATGCCAAACGGAAGTTCGCTGTCTACTTTCATACCGTTCTCCAGGGACTGTTGTAATCGGGTTGGCGGCACGCCATGGGCTAACGGCGTGTTATCGCGGATTTCGCAAAGGTGTGCACCCACACCCAATGCTCGTTATTCCAGGCCATATTGGGGTGCATCTTCAGAATAAGGTTTTTGTAAGTATCGAGGTTCTCGTAGCCCTCGGCAAGGGCGTCGCTTTCCGTCATGTCCCCAAGGCGCTGGCGGCTCAGCTCGGTGAGCGTAAACGGCGTGGCGTCCAGCATAAAGGTTTCGCCGGGGTAGGCGTAAACGCCATCGCGCCGTTGCTGGGTCTTGTGGCCCGCGAGGGCGGCGGCTACCAGGCGGGGCTGGCGCACCAGGCGCTCTATGGAACAGGTTTTTTCCGGGTAGTGCATAGGGTGTCCTTTAAAGATCGAGACTGCGGGCAATAATATTGCGCTGAATTTCGCTGGTGCCTTCGCCAATCACATACACCAGCGCGTCCCGATGAATGCGTCCCACCGGGTACTCGCGCATGATACCTGCACCCCCCAGAATGCGAATCGCCTGCTCGCTCACGGCCAAGGCGGTTTCGCTGGCGATTAATTTAACTTTGGCCGCGGTGGGGCTGTCGAGGGTGCCCTGATCCACCCGCCAGGCACCGTAATACACCAGCCACTGGGCGGCTTCGATTTGCGCGGACATATCCGCCAGCTTGTGGGCAATGGCCTGGAATTTGCCGATGGTTTGTTTGCCGACCACTCGTTCCTGGGCGTATTTTTGCGCTGCGTCCAGTGCGCCCTTGGCCATGCCCAGGCAGTTGGCGGCAACGCCGACCCGGTTTTCCGACAGGCTCTCGAGAATAATCGGGTAGGTGCCCTCCTCGCCTCCCAGCAGGCAGTCGTCGGGCACAAACAGATTTTCAATGTAGATCAGGCCGGTTTCCGAGGCGCGAATACCCTCCTTTTCGAGTCGCGAAATGGTCACGCCCTGGGCGGGTAACTCCACCACAAACAGGCTGATTGCATCCAGGGTGGTTTCCGGTTTGGTGCGGGCGGCAAGGGTCAGAAACTGGGCGATGGGGGCGTTGGTGATATACAGTTTGCTGCCGTTGATCAGATACCCGCCGTCGACTTTCCTGGCGGTGGTTTTCAACGCGCGAATGTTGGAGCCGCCGTCCGGTTCGCTGAGGGCAAACCCGGCAATTTTTTCGCCCTTTACGGCGGGCTCAAAGAAACGCTTTTTTTGCTGCGCCGTTCCCGCGCGCCAGATCGGCCAAATTCCCAGGTGGCTGTGGGCTGACCAGGCGGATGCGAAACCCTGACTGACCCGGCTCATTTCTTCGCGCACGATACAGTCGGACACTTTGTCGAAACCCGAGCCGCCATCGGCTGCGGGGTAGCGCACGCCGAGCAGGCCGAGGTCGCCCCACTTTCGGAACATTTCCCGGGGGAATTCTTCCGCTTCGTCGGCGGCGCGGGCCAGGGGTGCGATTTCTGCCTGGCAGAATTTACGCACCGTCTCGCGCAGGGCGTTCTGTTCGTCGCTAAAGGTAAAATCCATCGGTTGTTCCTGTGGTGTTGACGCTGTCGGTGTTAATTAATGTTGTCGGTGTTAATGCTGTCGGTGCTGGAGCGCGATGTCAGTAGCGCGCTGTCAGTAGTTAGTTGTCCTCGCGCAGGAAAGCGGGAATTTCGCGGCGGTGAAACGCCTCAAAAGGTTTGGAGTTGTTGTGCTCGGGAACCTCCCAGATGGCCTTGGCGAGGGGCAGGCCGCCGTCGATGCTGAGTACTGTGCCGGTAATATAGGCGGCAGCCGGAGACAGTAAAAACACAATGCCCGCCGACACCTCGTCTTCCAGTCCCTGCCGCTTGAGGGGAATATCGTGTTTGCGCTGCTTCAGCCGCTGTTGAAAATCCTGCGGATAGGTGGCCATGCCACTGGAGGCAATGGAACCCGGTATCAGGCAGTTG
>JBFJKD010000122.1:0-6705 GCA_041635095.1 Porticoccaceae bacterium | reverse complement strand
CTTGTTTAACCCCGCCCCCTATTACCATCAAGGTGGCGATATGGCCGCCGAATATCTGGAGAGTAACAAGACCGTTGACATTGCCAAGGTTAACGTACCGCAGTTGGTGAATATAAACGGTGGCGCTTCATACCAACTGGCGCAGGCGCTGCATCAAGCCATTCCGAAAATTACGGACAAGTCAGTAAAATGGCTGGTGAACGAAAACGGCCAGGGACACGCATTTCTGGGTAGATAGCTACTGGGCTGAGCTTGGCGGCGTGGCGATTATCGCCCAGGCGGTGGCAGCGAACGAAATAGTTCAGCACGGCGACAAAATTTTGCAGGATATGCTGGCCTATAACCAGGATAAGGGGGAGGGTACTTTTGTCGCGCCGCCCACGCAGACATTTGCCAACTCGCTGAATATAGATCTCGACGATATGCCAGTGCAGGCAATCAGTTTTGGTCCGGCTCATTCGCCAGGCGATATATCGGTGTGGCTTCCCGAGCGAAAAATTATTATTACCGGCGATATCACCTTCCATCAGCGACTGCTTGAGATATTTCCCGATACGGTGACCGGTCAATGGGTACAGTCCTTCGAAAAAATGGCTGCACTAGAACCCTTAACCGTGATTCCCGCGCACGGCGCACCGACAGACATGGCTGCCAAAAACGCGGGGCGCGTGTTACAGGAGCTGGAAGCGGATTACTTTTAGACACCGTATTCTCCATTGAAAATAGGTTCGGAACCATTTGTTATTACCGAATTGCGCCAACACTCTAGCCACCCCGGATACTCTTATGTTACTCTTTGGTAACATTCAATCCACTGCCGGTCTGCCGGTTTGCGCTGGAGTTTCATTATGGCTAACGCTGTAGCCATCGCTGCTGTTTCGGAAATGAAACCGGCGCGTTATCCCGAGCTGGGCGGATACGATATGTACGTCGAAGTCGTCCGGCAGTTTTTACAGGAATGGCCCGTCAAACCCTCCGATATTCAGGGGCTGTTAGCCTGTCCTTCCGGTATGGCGGGCGGAGGTAACAGCGATATTTTTGTCCACGAGCAATTGTACGAAGAAATGGGTATCCATCCCTTGTTTGCGGATACCATGAATGCTGGCGGCTCCACCTATAGTTTGATGATTCAACGTGCAACTCTCGCCATTCGACAAGGGCTGGTGGACTCGGTGCTCTGCGTGGGTGCTGGCAAGTTTCCCAAAGTCGGTGCGGGTGGCGCGGAAACCATGGCGAGAATGGTTAGCCACGAAATTTATGAATTTCCCTACGGCACATTTATTCCGGCATTGTACGCGCAGGTCGCCCAGCGGCATATGCACGAGTTCGGCACAACAGCGGAGCAGTTTGCGGAGGTTGCCGTATCCAGCCGCTTGTGGGCTTTGCTGAATCCTCAGGCGGCCATGTATGGCAAGGAAGAGCTAACGGTAGAGAAGGTGCGTAACTCCCGCCCGATTGCTTCGCCGTTTAATCTATACGATTGCTCGATCCCCCTGGAGGGCGGAGCAGCCATTTTGGTGACTAGCGAGAACATTGCAAAGCGGTTTTCCCCACAACCGGCCTACGTGCTGGGTATGGGTGAATACCATAATCATCGCAATATCCATCAGGCGCCAGATCTGCTGGACATCGGCTGTGGAAAAGCTGCCAAACAGGCCTACGCACGGGCGGGGTTACAGCCGTCGGACATGGATTTCGCGCAAATTTACGACGCATTTACGGTTAATCCCTTGGTGTTTATGGAAGAGCTGGGACTCTGCCCCAGAGGTAAAGGCGGCGAGACGTTTCAATCGGGACGCACGCGACCCGGTGGTGACTTTCCGGTTAATACCTACGGAGGATTGCTGTCCTTTGGTCATACCGGTGACGCATCCGGCATGTCAATGATTGTAGAAGGCGCGCGGCAGATCATGGGTATCGCGGGGGAGCGACAACTCGGTAAGGCTGATCTCGGTTTGGTGCATTCCTATGGTGGCATGATGAGCGAGCACGCCACGTTAGTACTGGGGAGGCAATCATGAGCGACTCATCTACCACCAACGTGGTGGCAAAACCGCAACCGCAAATCAGTCCTGGCACTGAACCATTCTGGGAACACGCCAAACAAGAAGAGCTTTTTTTACCTTTTTGCGAAGCGTGCCAAAAGCCTTTCTATTATCCACGACGCTGGTGCCCCGGTTGTTTTTCACAAAATCTCTCGTGGCAAAAAATGACTGGCAAGGGCCGGGTCTACAGTTTTTCGGTCATCCATCAATCGCCCCTTCCGTCGTATCAACAAGAGGTGCCCTACGTGCTGGCTATTATCGAGCTGGATGAAGGTCCGCGCATGATGACCAATGTACTTGACTGCGATGTGAATACTGTCCATGTGGAAATGGTAGTCGAAGTCACTTTTCAGGTGCGAGGCGATATCAAAATACCTCAATTCCGACCCTGTAACTAACGAGGAAACATAATGAACAAAGCTGTAAAAGAGCCTTTTGCACTCAACTACGGGAGTTACGAGGAGGCGCAACATTTTCTCGATAACCGCACGTTGAACACCGTCGCGGAGTTTACCGTCAACTGGGAGGCCATAAAAATTTACTGTTCTCTCGAAGAAGACGGTAATGCCAGTTACTGGGATGAAGAGTACGCCCGGCAACAGTGGGGTGGCATCGTTGCGCCGCCCGGCTTGTTGTTAACCTGGGCTATGTCGCTGCAATGGCACCCCAAAAAAGAGCGCTCCCACCACTTTATCGCCGTCATCGTACCGCTGCCTGGCAATACCTTGATTAACGTCGCAACCAAAACCGAATATGAGCGGCATCTGTTTTTGGGTGATCGTGTACACGTTGAAGACCGCCTGATTGATATTTCCCATGAAAAAAATACGCGATTGGGAATCGGACATTTTTTAACGACGCAGGCTAAATTTACCAATCAGAAAGATGAGCTGATCGCGATTCAGACCAACCAGCTTTTCCGTTACAACGCGCACGAGGAATAAATTATGTCAAACAGCATGGATCTGAAATACTGGGACGATATCAAACCCGGTGACGCGATCAAGAAAATAACCATGGACGTCCCGTTTGAAAAAGTGATTCTTGATGCGGCCGCCACACAAGATTTTTTCCCGGGACACCACAATCCCGAATATGCCAAAAATCAGGGGCAGAAAACTATTTATCTGAATACCATGGCCATCGAGGGATTTATCGACCGGGTAGCCACCGACTGGGCCGGCCCCCACACGTTCATTCGCATGCGCCAAATGCAAATGAAGAGCTCGATCTACGCTGGTGACACCATGTCCGGCGAGGGTGAAGTAAAAAAGTGTTATCAGGACGAACAGGGCCGCCATCTGGTCGATGTTTCTATCCTGATCTCAACCCAGGACGGACCGCGAGTTCCCGCGACAATGACGCTAGAATTGCCAACCAAAGTGTAATTCGTGAACTGTCTACGTGAACTGTCTACGTGGCCAAAGCGGATGCGTGTTGCATAACGGGCGGAACCGAATGATGCTGGCCCATACGCCTGGGGTTACTATAAAAAGGATCGGGTAGGATCTCACTACGCAGTGTGCGGGATTGCCCGCACAGTCCGTTCACTTATACTTACTCAGGCTTTCCGATAAAAATCGAATATATCCTGGCAACAGGGCCTATAGAGACCAGCGTGGTTAATCCCAAGGTATTGGCGCGCGCCAAAAATAGTTGAAGGCTTTTTACTCTGGCAAAGCTGATTTACAACTCATCGCACGAAAGGAGTTATGCGCGCTTAACGAACCGTATTTCATCCTCCAGAACATGTACTTCACATTTCATTCTGTCCCCAAGCTTACGCACCAACGTCATGTAGATGACCTTGTCGGCAGGACCCACGGAGTTTTTTAATAAGTCGCGACTGTAGGTCAAGGATTTCCCGACTGGGAGAGTTTCAAGGGCGGCGGCAACTTCCGTAAATTGCATAGGACGACCTCCAGCATAATTATGCGATCCTGTGCCAGGGAGCTGTCAGGCCAGTCTCGATACTTATTTTAGACCACATTATCGCTTTGCGCTGAGGGGGATCTAGAAATCAACCTGTAGCTGGCTTACGAACGCCTCGTGATCAAACTGACCCGCGGAGTAGCTGGTATCCACGTCGTAGAGAATGAACTCATTGATCAGGCGGACGTTACGCCCGAATATCCAGGTAAACATGAAATGATAGGCATCGCCATTGTCCATTCCGCGGGCTAGTTCGTCCGGTGAACGGCCCGTGAGAGTGCGCAGAAAGCGTGTGCGCGACGGGTGCTCGTTATCGACGGTTTGATACTGAAATCCCAGAGCCCATGCCGTATCCCCAAGCAATGGGAAGGTGCGGGTCAAACCCAACGTCATCGCAGTGGAATCCAGCTTATCGGACAGCACGTTATTAGTGTTTAGTAATTGATTACCATCAGATTCAGAGACAAACCGCGTCCAGGCACTCCAGGCATACCAGTGATGGTATTGTAGGTCGTTAAATATCGTGAACCATTCGTTCTTAAGATCGACCCCACTAACACCAGTGTCCAGGGTACCACTATCATTGGAGCGCGCGTAAGAGCCAGCCAGACTATAGGTAAAGCCACGATCCACCACCTGGTACTCATCCAGATAAGGAGACACCCCAGTAGGCCGTAAACCGATCGATAGCCCGTACAGCATCTCGCTGTTGTCATTATCAAGGGACAGATCCGGTGCGTTAAATATACCGATTCCATACTGTAACCGATTGCCAAACAGCCCGTTACTGCTGGCCTCGGGCAACCCAAAATCACCGCGTCTTAGCGATATACCACGGGCGCGGCCAGCCGCCCCGGGGCTTAAAAATTCGGTGAATTTACGTTCGACACTGGCACCCATCTGAGGGGCGCGACCATAGCCAGGAATAAACTGTTGGCCGATAGTGAGCGTACCGAAACTTTCGTCCAGATGCTCGAATCTAACCCAGGCATCCAGCAAATTATCCGCGTTGGGTAAACCCGGCACCTGGTTGGCCGCCTCGTATTGCGTGCGAAAAGCTATTCGCTCCGCCAGGTACCCCTTGACGCCCATGCGCGCGCGCCGAAAAGTGAAACTGTTAGTTCCTTCCAGGCCATTGTCTGCCGCGATATAGGTATAGCGGGGCTGAAGTCGTCCCCATACTTTGAAAGCCGGAAATTCCGCTTGCCCGAGACTCTGTGCGACGAAATTACTGATGGGGTTTTGTGTAGCAGCCGGTTTACTTGCAATGGTCTGTGTTGCCAGTTGTCGACGTTCCGCGGCCTCTGCCTTGGACTTGATAGCAACCACGTCGGCTTCGCTCAACAGCCCCTTGGCGCTTAAAGCGTCTAGCACTGCGTCAACATAGGCGTTACCGGCGAGCGTTGAAAAACTCGCTGTGTTTAACACCAACAGGGTCAAAATAAGTAATTTTTTCACTACATTGGCTCCTCAAAATTAACGACCTAACCTGTTATCAAACAGCCGGGGAGGCTATAGTGATTGGCGCACTTATGTTAAAAACACAGGTTAAAGCCGGGGGAGAACGACAATATTTGCGACACAGGATACTATTAACACTAGTGTCAATAAAGCATTGTTTACATGAATCCGTATTCGAACAGGGACAGGTCGCACGAAGATTACTGCGTTGTGGTGAAAATCAACCCGGCCGCCTGCAAAGAGGCAAGCATGGCTTTCGGTAGCTTGGTAACTAAGCGTCGGCGGGGGAGTTGCTGTTCAGCTGCAACGCACTCTCCACCAGATGTCCGATAAACCCCCGGACTCTCTCCTCGCCAACACCTGAAAATAACATCATGGTAATCATATGGGATGAGCCCACGATCATCCGGGCAGAGTCTTTGGCATCTACGTTGGGGCTAATCTTGTTATTCTTTTGACCGCGCTTAATCACCCCTTCGGCATACCCGATGACCTGTTTCTTAAATGCCAGGTATTGGGGCCACAGGCAATCCCTGACCGAAGTGCTCCAGTCCAGCCAGACGCGAATATGATTGGGATTTTCCTTGACGTGTGTAATGAACCACAGCATTAAGTCAAACAGCTCTTCGCGCGGATTGATTTGATCGCGTCCCTGTGTCTCGATACAGGTGCCTAGAAATCGCGTCATTTCTCTTAAGATCGAATCGATCAGGACTTGGCGGGTGCCAAAATATACAAATACCGTGGGGATAGACACCCCGGCAAGATCGGCAACATCTTTGTGTGTAACCCGGGCGATACCTGTGTCGGCACATGCATCAATCGCACATTTTATTAGTTGTTCCCGTCTCGCTTCCCGGCTTAAGCGCGTACGCTTACGTCCTACAAGGCTTTTGTCCATCACCGCAATTTGAGTCAACGTCGCGTCCTTTGTTGTCGTTTAATTACATATTGGGGTAGTTGGGGCCACCGGCACCTTCCGGCGCGACCCATACAATATTTTGTTCCGGATCTTTAATATCACAGGTTTTACAGTGTACACAATTTTGCCCATTGATTTGAAAAACCTTGCTGCCATCTGCTTTTTCTAGCACTTCGTAAACGCCCACGGGGCAATAGCGTTGCGCCGGCTCGTCGTACAGGGGCAAATTATGGCTGATCGGCAAATCGGGATTTTTGAGGGTCAAATGACAGGGCTGATCTTCTTCGTGATTGGTATTGGACAGAAATACCGACGACGGCTTATCAAAGCTGAGTTTGCCATCGG
>JBFJKD010000121.1:0-6728 GCA_041635095.1 Porticoccaceae bacterium | reverse complement strand
TCTACGGGTTGCCCAGGGTCGCAAAACTCATCTGGACGCCATGATGAATTTACTGAGCGGATTCGGTTACATCGGTATATCGGCGCTGCAGCGCTTGTTGGATAAGGCATGATTATGCAAAACGTGATGATTGCGCGGCAAAGGTTTGCGGCATGTGCAGGCAACCAGTACATCTTCTGAGAGCGAGTCAAGACATGACTGACTATACTCCAACATTGGTTAATCGCAGTACGCCAACCGAGCAATGGATTGCCGACATACGCGCGCGCTATACGGTTGAGCGTAGCGTGGATGAGATGTTTACCCGCAAATTACGTAAGCGTCTTGAGCCAAGCGAACACACCATGGACTTTAGCGGTCTGGAGAATCGCCTGCTTACTTTCTTACAAAACGAAACGTCACAGCTCGATATAACCATCGCGAACCTGCAACGTTTGCCGGGGGGCGCTTCCAAAGAACAATTTGTATTCGATTTAACCTGGCGCCCTGATGGTGAAAAAATTGCAACCCGACGCCTGATGATTCGTATGGATCCCAGCGAATCCGTTGTTGAGACGCATCGCCTCCGCGAATATCAGATATTACGGGCCATGTGGGGTGAGGTGCCGGTGCCCCAGGCGCTGTGGATTGATCAGAACGGGGACAACCTTGGCCACCCAGCGCTTATTGCGGGCTTTATTGAGGGCGACGTCAAACCGCCAGCCGAACCTGGGGCCGGTCAAAAGATCAGCGGCGTAGGCATGTACTTTAATCCTACATTACGCGCCGCGCTGGGCCACCAATTCGTAGACATACTCGCTAATATTCACCGCGTAGATTGGCGCGATAAAGAGTTGTCCACCCTTGATATTCCCCCATCAGACTCAACACAGGCTAATGCAACCGCCATCGGTTTGTGGGAGCGCGCCTGGAATGAAGACACCCTGTCGGCGCACCCGGTGATGGAGCACGCTTTAATTTGGTTGAAAGAAAATATGCCCTCCGTTGAGACTCCGGTTATCGTGCACGGAGATTACCGCAGTGGTAATTTTATGTTTTCCGACCAACTAGTAATTAATGCAATCTTTGATTGGGAGCTAGCCTACCTGGGTGACTATCACGACGATCTCGCCTGGGCCAGTCTGAAAATTTTCGGCGGCAACGACGAGAACGGAAATTTTCTGGCCAGCAGCCTGATGTCACCGGAAAATTTTCTGGCCCGCTACGAACTAAGCAGCGGTCGCAAAGTGGACGCAAAAAAACTGTTCTATTATCGTGTCTTTTCCTATTACAAAATGTCAGTCATAACGGCGGCCACCAGTTTACGCGTCGCCCACGGCCGCCGTACGCACCTCGACGCGATGATGAACCTGGCCAGCGGCCTCGGTTACGTGTGCCTTTCCGAACTCAACAAGCTGCTGGATAGCGCCTGAGTCAGGCAGCAAGACCAGCGCGCAACCGTTTTTTATCTATCTTCCCGATCGGCGTCAGCGGGATTTGCTCAATAATTTCTACGCGTTTTGGCACCTTATAAGGAGCCATATTTTCTTTACAAAACGCCATAATCTCCTCAATCAACGCTTCACGATTTACCGATTTACCCTGTTCGGTTATCTGCACAAACAAATTCACCACATCGTTCCCGGGCCGCTTCGGATCCGGGATACCGACCACCGCGGCCAGTTCCACAAATGGTAGCTCGGCAAGTTTGCCCTCCACTTCCACCGAAAACACTTTGTACCCGCCGACAATCAACATATCTTTACTGCGATCACAGATGGTCACATAACCGTCCTGATCCATCATTGCCACATCGCCTGTCAGGAACCACCGCTCGCCATCAATTTCGCGCATGGAGCGCGCGGTTTCCGCAGGCAGATGACGGTATCCTTTCATCACCTGCGGGCCGGCAATAGCCAGCTCCCCCGGCTCGCCAAGGGGGACTTCTGTAGTTTTGGTTTCTACATCAAGAATTTTGACATCGGTATCGAAAACCGGAATTCCCACCGTGCCCTGTTTTACAAAACCAGGGGGATTCACGGTAATCATCGGACTGGTTTCCGTCATGCCATAACATTCCACCACGCGTCCCTTGCCGATGATTGCTTCAAGTTTTTCCATTTGTTCCATCGGAAATGGCGCCGCACCAGAAAAACCTATTTTTAATTTGCTGAAATCAAGCTGGGCAAACCCTGGATGATCCATCAGCATCTGGTAAAGGGTGGGAACGTTACACATCAACGTCGGCGGCGATTGTCGCATCGTTGCGATAATATGTTCGATGTTGCGCGGATCGGGAAACAGATGGTAACAACCCCGATTACGCAGCGTCAGCAGGCCAACGAACAAGCCCGCCACATGAAAAAGTGGGAACGCAGAAAACACGTTTTCTACGTCTTTCTCAAAACCAAGAAACGCACCACCGAGTCCCGTATTACTTAGCATATTCCCGAGGGTCAACTGGGCTCCCTTGGGCTTGCCAGTGGTGCCTCCGGTATACTGAATAAATATGGTGTCGTCAAAATTGACAGGCGTGTAGACGCGCTTATCGCTGGCAATTGCCGTTGCCACGAGGAACGATTCGACCTGCGCCCCCGGTAATTCAATTACGGGACTTCTGCTTTTGTTCACGCCCGCAGCTTGCGCCCAATCGGTGGACAATAAATCACCCGCGCCGGTAATAACGACAGCACGCAGGCCCGGGACTTGCCCGGCAATTTTAGGCAGCGTATTGGTCGCCAGGGCGTCCAGTGTCACCAGAATACGAATATCTGCATCGTTGATCTGGTAGACAATTTCTGATGGTGTCAGCAGTGGCGACACGCCCGATACGGCACAACCCGTTTTCCACGCGGCCAGCATCGCCACCACGTACTGCGGAATATTGGGCATATTAATCCCGACGGTATCCCCCTGTTTGAGCCCTAAGTCCAGAAATACGTGGGCCAGCCGATTGGCTAAGACATCGAGTTCGGCGTAACTGATAACATGTCCCATATAAGCCAGCGCTGGCGCATCGGGATATTGATGTCCAGCCTCCTCGACAATCGACGACAGCGGAGTCTCCACCAGAAGTGGTAAATCGTAAGACAATTTTTCGTAAGTACGGTGCCAGGGTTTAGTTTCAGCGCGTTTTGGTGATTGATTTTTCATAGTTATAGGCCCATTTTATTGCGACTCGTCGCACTCACTACCTGGTTACTGACGACGCCTTGTAAGCTGCGGGTTCGGCTGCCGCACCACCCCCAGGCCAGCGGCTGTCCGTTGCCCCGTAGCGGAGTGCGCCGTCGGAGGCAATGCTCTGACTTCTGCCCATCACCCGTGGGGTCGCTTCGAACCGATGCCCCATCGCACGCAGCACGGTTATCGTATCCGGGCTGATACCTGTTTCCCAAAACACACTGTCCGGCAACCACTGGTGATGAATGCGCGGTGTGGCGGTAGCTTGCGCGATATTCATCCCGAAATCCATGGTGTTCAGCAAGACCTGCAATACAATGGTAATGATCGTGCTGCCACCCGGACTGCCCGTCGCCAGCACGGGTTTACCGTTTTTAAATACCAGTGTCGGTGTCATGGATGACAGGGGGCGCTTACCCCCGGCAATTGCATTGGCTTCGTCGCCCACCAGCCCGTAAGCATTGGGTACGCCAGCCATCGCGGAAAAATCATCCATTTCGTTGTTGAGCAGGAATCCCGCGCCCGGTACGGAGATACCACTCCCGTAGGAAAAATTCAGGGTGTAGGTGTTGCTAACAACATTGCCCTCTTTGTCCCACACAGAATAATGTGTGGTCTGCGGACTTTCAGGTGCCAGTTTCAGTGCGGGTGCGATATCCACCGAGGCGGATGCCTGGTTCAAATTAATTCCGGCCCGCAGTTGTGCAGCATATTTTTTATCGATTAACGCCGCTACAGGAACCGGATGGAAATCTGGGTCGCCCAGATACTTACTGCGGTCTGCGTAGGCTCTACGCATGGCTTCTATTAAACGATGTAAATAGTCGGCGCTGTTGTGCCCTAACGCCGGTAAATCCCATCCTTCGAGAATATTTAACATCTGCACCAGGTGAATGCCACCGGACGATGGCGGCGGCATGGAGATAATGTCATAGCCGCGATACGTCCCGCTTACCGGCACCCGTTCCACGACACGGTAGTTCGCCATGTCCTGATGCGTAATCAGCCCCTGCCCTTTGTTCATCTCTGCCACCAGCTTGTCGGCTGTCTCTCCGCGATAAAAACCATTGGTCCCCTGCGTAGCAATCAAGCGTAGCGTATGTGCCAAATCCCGTTGGCGCCAGCGAGTACCCACCGCTGGCGGATTGCCGTTGGGGTCGAGAAAATATTTGGCTGACGCGGGATTGCGCGCCAATCGTCCCTGCGCTTGCTGCAGAGAAAAAACCAGGGGATAGGTCACCTTGAGGCCTTTTTCGGCAAGCTCTATGGCTGGCTGCATAACTTCTGCCCGTGACAATGTGCCGTATTTATCGAGAACATGCAGTAAGCCAGCTACGGTGCCAGGTACTCCGGCAGACAAATGACTGAAACGCGCCTTTTCGGTGTTGACTGCGCCATCATCAACAAACAACTGGGCATGGGCCGCGGCTGGCGCCATTTCTCGATAATCTACCGCAACGGTGCGCTTTTCGCTGGCCAGATAAATCAGCATAAAGCCTCCGCCGCCAATATTGCCGGCCTGCGGGAGCGTCACCGCCAGGGCAAACCCGGTTGCGACGGCGGCATCGATGGCATTGCCTCCCTGAGTCAGAATTTTCGCGCCGATCTGGCTGGCCACCATTTCCTGGGAAACCACCATGCCCCGGCCACTGTACTCAGGGTGAAACTGCGCCTTGAAATCGATGATAGCCGGTTCGCTTGCCAGACAATTGCCGCACCAGCCCAACAATATGGCGAACATCCAATTGCGACTTGCACTATGCATAGCAAACTCCAGTAACAGATTTACCCGCGTACCGCACGGGTATTAAGCTTCTAGTAAAACATGCTATAACTAATTCCTCTATACCCCAATCCGGGTTTTCCTACTATCGTATTATTAAAGTCCAGCAGCCACGGGACGCTACCATGGAGAACATAGATTTCTTTGCCATCGACGTGGAACAGGTAGACTGGCAAACGTCTCAGGCTGTGATCCGCACTATTCGCCAGACAGTCTTCGTGGATGAGCAGGGTGTTCCGCAAGATCTGGCGGTGGATGACCGAGACCCCACAGCGCTGCACTGGATTGCCTATAACGAAACCGGTCAACCCGTCGGGGTGGCGCGCCTGCTGGACCATCAAATAGGTCGTATGGCCGTACTGAAGCCTTATCGCGACCAAGGCGTCGGGTCGGCTATTTTACGCCGCATATTAAAGTTAGCCACCGACACCAGTCTCGACCATCTGCAGCTCAATGCCCAACTCCACGCGGTGCCATTTTACGCAGGTGTGGGTTTCGAAGTGTGCGGGGCGCAATTCGAGGAAGCCGGTATTCCCCACCTGCCAATGCGCCTGGATATGCAGCGCTTTAGAGCCGCCCGCCCCTCCCTCGAAGCCGTGGATATCGATCCATCGGCGCGGGTACGTATACGCCTGGACAGCGCCGACGGATTTCGCGAGCACGCCTTGCTACTGGCAGGCAGAGCACAGCGGGAAATTCGTATCTTCAGCGCACGGCTCGACCCAGCCGTCTACGACAACACGGCATTCTCTGACTGCTTATTCGACTTTGCCACGACACACGCCAATGCGAAAATTTATCTGCTGGTGCGGGACGTACAGTGGCTGGTTCAACACAGCCACCGCTTACTCGCGTTCTACGCGCGTCTGCCGAGCCGTGTGGAAATTCGCGCCCACAATCTGCGCACCCATACCTTGCACAGCGACTTTATGATCGTCGACAAAGAGGCCATACTCTACAATCAAAGCGTGGATCGCCATATCGGTTATGCGCAACTGTACGCGCCACGGATTGCAGCAGAACTGGCGCGCGACTTTGACAGTCTGTGGGAGAACGGCTCGCCCGAACCAGAATTTCGCGACATGCGTCTCTAGGCGTATTCAGGTCATGATCGCGCAGCTTCAACCAGCGAAACGTGCCTTGGCGGCACGGCGACTCGCGTGCAGGACCGGCTCGGTGTAGCCGGATGGTTGTTCGCAACCTTTGAAAATAAGCTCGCAAGCCGCGTTAAACGCAATATTATTCTCCAGCTCCCTTGCCATCGGACGATACGCGCTGTCCCCGACATTTTGCTCATCAACCACCGTAGCCATGCGCCGTAGCGTCTGCATAACCTGATCCATCGAGCACAGACCGTGACGCAACCAGTTCGCGATGTGCTGACTGGAGATCCGCAAGGTCGCGCGATCTTCCATCAGGCCGACATTATTGATGTCGAGCACCTTGGAGCAGCCTATGCCCTGATCCACCCAGCGCACCACGTACCCTAAAATACCCTGCACATTGTTGTCCAGCTCCGCCTGAATGTCTGCGGGTGTTAAGGTTGATCGCTCCAGATACAACGGCAGTTGGAGAATGTCGTCGAGTTGCGCGCGGGGTAGCTCGGCCGTAATTTCCTGTTGCCGGGCAGCCACATTCACCCGGTGATAATGCAGGACGTGTAAGGTCGCGGCAGTGGGGGACGGTACCCAGGCGCAACTCGCACCCGCCTGGGGATGCGCCACCTTGGCCCGGTACATGGCCGCCATCAAATCCGGCATAGCCCACATTCCCTTACCGATTTGCG
>JBFJKD010000120.1:0-6747 GCA_041635095.1 Porticoccaceae bacterium | reverse complement strand
CGGGCGTCGGTGCGTCGATGGTTAACTGCTCGTAAACTGTCTGGTAAATTCGCAGTTCGTCGTCGTCGAGCGTGACCTGTGCAAACAGGGCATCTTTGTCGATCAGAAAGTCGGCGATTCGCATTGGCTGAAACATGTCGCCCTGGCGCAATTGCTGAATTTGACGGGTGCGTTGCAACAGGAAAAACAGCTGGGCTGGTAGAGCGCCGCTGCGACGGTCGTTGTAAAACCGTTCTAGAAAAGGATTGTCGTCCGGTCGTTCCAGTAAGGTGTCGTAATTGAACGTGTCCGCAAGGCGTTTTGCGAGGGTGGTTTTACCAACACCGATAGGGCCTTCGACGGCGACAAAGCGCGGTAATGCGTCGCTATCAAGATTCAGCTTTACGTCGTTAGCCAGTACTTCCACGGGACTCTCCAGCCGAGAGTCGGACAATACCCTGCGGACTACTTTTTGCCAATAGGTGCGCTACCTGCGTACCGTCTGGAAGAACCAGGCGCGGCGCAATATCGTGTAAAGGATAGACAACGAAACTGCGGTCTTTGAGCCGTGGGTGGGGAATGGTCAGTCGCGGTAATTGAATGCTGTCCTGCCCATACAGCAATATATCGAGATCAAGGGTGCGTGGCCCCCAGCGCACCCCCCGGACCCGCTTATGCTGCTGTTCGATCAATTGTAATTTATCGAGCAAATCAACTGGCGTCAGTGAAGTTGCTATAGCAAGCACGGTATTCAGGTAGTCCGGCTGTGGACCAGGCCCGATGGCCGGGCTGCGGTATCTGGGGGCGCAGTCCAGCAATTTGGTCTCGGGCAAGCTTGCGATTGCGGCAGTGGCGGAATCGAGTTGCCGCTCGGGGTCGCCGAGATTGCTGCCCATACCGATAAAGACGCTGATGGCCATACTATGGACTAGAGTTGCCGGGATTAGATTTACCGGGATTAGATTTGCCGGAATTAGAGTTCTTGTGATCAGGGTTCTTGCTGCGGCGTCTGCGCCGCCGCGGGCGTCCAGTACCTGCGGAAGCAACCGCGCTTACCAGCGTTTGTCGGACATCGGTATTGGCTTCCTGATACTGCGTCCACCAGTGACCAAGGCCGTTCAGATCCTCCCCCGCCTGCTCCCGCAACAGCAGAAAGTCGTACCCCGCGCGAAATCTGGGTAGTTCCACCAGGCGGCTCGCGCGATTACCGGCACGATTCGGCAACCTCTGTTGCAGGTCCCAAATTTCACGCATTGGCAGCGTAAATCGTCGCGGCATGGTGATACGGTTTAGTTGCGCGGCGACCACTTCGTTGGCCGCCTGCTGAGCGGCATAAACTGGTGTTTCGCCGCGCGCGATCAGCCGATCGCGGGTTGCGCACAGTGCTGGCCACAGCAGAGCGCCCAGCAAAAAAGCTGGCGTCACGCGCTGGCCATTGCGAACCCGCTTATCGGTATTCACCAACGCCTGCTCGACAAAATTACGATTGAACGTTTGGTCTGCGCCGAAGCTGGCGGTATTAACCGGAAATAACTGTAAAAACAGGCCGTACTGATCCAGCAAGCGGTATGTCGCTAACGCCTGACCGTTCATGAACAGTTTAAGGACTTCGTCGTAAAGTCTGGCGGATGCCACTTCGCCGAGTAAGTGTCCGAGCTCAAGCATGGGCCGTGCGGTGGCTGCATCGATGGAAAAACCCAGTTTTGCCGCGAAGCGGCAGGCGCGCAGCATACGCACCGGATCTTCCCGGTAGCGGGTAGCGGGTTCACCGATAATACGCAGCACGCGCGCCTTAATGTCTGCCATACCGTTGGCGTAGTCGTACAGCGTGTTGTCAGAGGGGTTGTAGTACAGCGCGTTGACAGTGAAATCTCGGCGGCGCGCATCTTCTTCGATGGATCCGAACACATTATCGCGCAGCAACAGGCCCTGATCCGATCTGCGGGAAAGTTCGGCACCAATATGCCCATCCTCGTCGTGCTGGGCGCGAAATGTGGTGACTTCGACGATTTCCCGACCGCAGCGCACATGCACGATGCGGAAGCGACGCCCTATAATGCGCGCGCGTCGGCAAATTTTTTCCACCTGTTCGGGGGTGGCATCGGTCGCCACGTCAAAGTCCTTGGGGTGTAGACCGAGTAACAGGTCGCGCACGCAACCGCCTACGACGTAGACGCTAAAACCCCTAGCAGTCAATTGTTCGACCACCTGCAGAGCACCTGGGCTTATATCGGACCGCGACAGATTATGTTTTTTCTGTTCAACGCCGCGTGGGGCCGTAGTCGTCGATACTGTCGCAGACCTGCTGCCGCGAAAAAAGAAGTTATGTAGCCGTTGTTTCAGCATTCAGTAGTCACTGTGCTCTCGAACTAAAAAATAGGCCGCAGTCTATCACAGGGCCGGAGATGAGTCGGAATCAATCAGGTGAGACAATTAACTGTGCGTAATGCACCCGGTTAAGCGGGCTTGAGTTGTAAGATGCGTGAAACGTAAAAAAGGGGCCAATGGCCCCTTTGTAATTAATGTTATAGGCTGTTAGCGGCAGTCTCTAAAGACTCCTTTGCTACGCAGCAACTCATCCAGTCAGTTGTCCCGTTCTTTTTATTCGTATTATTGTTATGTCGCTTGCTCATTATCGTTATAATTTGACGTCATGTTACCCGCGGGGCACTGGTGTTGGCAAAGGCTAAATATAGACCAATAAATTATATGCATATATTATTTAGGACTTAAGGTTCTGGTTCGTTTTTCGCTTGGGCGAGCAGGGCCATTTGTCGGGGAACAGTGTGCCGTCGCCAGTGGGACTTGCCCCAACTCAATAATTCGACAAGGGAGGCGCCGCGTAACTCAGGGGGAGGATTCTGGCGCAACCAGACGAGTGCCGCAAATAGCGTCTCGTGAGTCTTGCTGGGGGGCAACGCCCGTGCGTGATTTTGTTTGCTCAGTTTCTGCCCGCGGCGATTGAGAGCTACGGGTATATGGCCGTAGCGTGGTTGGCGAAGCCGCAACTGCTGCATCAGAAACCACTGCCGGGGTGTTGAACTCAGCAGATCGCTTCCGCGGATGACGTCGGTAATGCCCTGGTACCCATCGTCGACGCTGACAGCGAGTTGATACGCAATCAGTTGATCGCGGCGGTGCACGATAAAATCCCCAGTGGTCGACGACAGGTCGACCCGCTGCTGCCCCTGAAAGATATCGGCAAATTCTATGTGCGTATCATCGGGGGTGACGATGCGTAGCGCCACGCTGCCGTCAATTGTTAAATTGGCACTCCGACAGTGCCCGTCATAGGCGTCACCCAATTGGCGTAACCGCTGGCGGCTACAGTTACAGCCGTAAATTTTCCCGGCCTGTTGTAGCGCGTCGATAGCTGCCCGGTAGGCGTCGGTGCGGCGACTTTGGTAAAGCACCGGTGCGTCCCATTCCAGGCCGTGTTGTTCGAGTTGTCCGAGAATCATATCCGCGGCTCCGGGTACTTCCCGGGGCGGATCGATATCTTCGATGCGCACCAGCCAACGACCATTGACGGCGCGGGCATCGAGATAGCTTGCCAGTGCGCTCACCAGGGAGCCGAAGTGTAAAGGGCCGGTGGGAGATGGCGCGAAGCGGCCGATGTACAACTCACTCATCGGCGCTACCACATCAAATTAGCCAGAATGTGAAACTGATCAGCCGCCAGTAATCTGTTTTTCTTTAATTTCATCGAGGGTTTTGCAGTCGACGCACAGGGTAGCGGTGGGTCGCGCCTCGAGCCGTCTGATACCGATGTCGACACCACACTGGTCGCAAAAACCATAGTCGTCGGTTTCAATGCGCTCAATGGTGGTGTCGATTTTTTTGATCAACTTGCGCTCGCGATCCCGCGCCCGCAGCTCGAGACTAAATTCCTCTTCCTGGGTGGCGCGATCGGCCGGGTCCGGAAAATTGGCTGCCTCGTCCTTCATATGGGTGACGGTGCGATCGACTTCCTCCATTAACTCCTGTTTCCATGCCAGCAACAGTTTTTTGAAGTGCGCCAGCTGCTGGTCGTTCATGTATTTTTCGTTCTTCTTCTCTTTATATGGCTCAAAACCATGGAGAAGCAGGGAGGGAGACTTAACAACTTTTTTCTTGGCCATTGGTAATCCATCAGGGGTTTTGCGAAACCCGCGTTTATAGAGCTACTGGGGAAATATATCAAGCAGAATTTGCCTGCGTACCCCAGGTAATGGCGACCCGGTATCGGTACAATGGCCCTTTTTAGTTTTGCGTCGAGACTGGGGGTCCAGCGCGGTTGGGCTTGTGAGGAGCTAGCCTCGGTCAGTGATTCAAGCGCGCTTCGCAGGATAAGGCGTTGGAGGTTCGCGCCACGGCGAGGCGATGGCGATGTGAGGAAAGCATGAGCGCTAACAACAAGGTAAGAACCGCCGACCGTATCGCCGGTATGACGTCTTTCAAGGTAGTTGATTTCCTGGAAGCCGCGGTAAAACTACAGGCCCAGGGCCGCGATATTATCCGTATGGAGGCGGGGGAACCTTCTTTCGCTACCGCGCAGCCGATTGTCGAAGCCGCCAATCGCGCGCTGGCTCAGGGGCGCACCCACTATACGCCAGCACTGGGAATAGTGGAGTTGCGCGAAGCAATTGCAGCTTTCTGCAAGTACCGCTACGGAGTTGATATCAATCCGCAGCGGGTGGTTGTCACCACCGGGAGCAGCGCCGCGCTGGGTATGATTTGTGATTTGCTGATCAATCCAGGTGAGGGCTTGTTGCTCCCTGATCCGGGATATCCGTGCAATGCCAATTTTGTGCGCCGCGCTGGCGGCGAACCCCAGCTGGTGCCGGTTGAGGCACACAACGCCTATCAGCTAACCGCCGATGCGGTCGACGCCCACTGGCGCGACAATACCGTTGGCGTGATGATCGCCTCCCCGAGCAATCCCACCGGCGAGATTATCACCGCCCACAACCAGCGCGCTCTCAACGAGACCGTCATGCAAAGAAAGGGCGCGTTGGTGATGGATGAGCTGTATCACGGCCTGGTGTACGACCAGCCGGTCGCATCTTTGCTTGAAATCACTGACCAGGCCTACGTGATCAACAGTTTTTCCAAATATTTCGGCATGACGGGCTGGCGGTTGGGGTGGATGGTGGTTCCGGAAGAGGCGTTGGAACCGATCAATATCATGGCCCAGAATTTTTTTATCTCGCCACCCAGCATAGCCCAGTATGCGGCCCTGGCGGCGTTTACGCCGACGACTCTGGAGATTATGGAGGAACGGCGCGAAGAGTTGCGGCGCCGCCGGGATTTTCTGGTGCCCGCGTTGCGGGCGCTGGGGTTCTCTATTCCGCATATGCCGGCCGGTGCATTTTATGTCTATGCCGGTATTGAAAACCTGGCTGAGGACAGCGAAGCGTTCTGCTGGGACATGCTGGAACGGGTTGGTGTGGCCTTTACGCCCGGCACGGATTTTGGCCACTATCTGGCGCGCCAGCATGTGCGTTTCTCCTATACCGAGCCACTGCCCAGACTTGAGCAGGCGGTGCAGAGAATGCGCAAGGCGCTGCGTCGGACAGGATGAAAATTAGTCCCGTCCTTGAGCGGGGAGTGTTCCTGCGCCGCTACAAACGGTTTCTTGCGGATGTTGAACTGGCCAATGGCGAAGTGCTGACGGTGCATTGCGCCAATACCGGGTCCATGAAAAATTGCCTGGCGCCGGGCACCCACTGCTGGTATTCCCGTAGCGACAACCCCAAACGCAAGCTGCCAGGTACCCTGGAAATCGTCACGACGCCTGCTGGCGCTATGGCGGGCATCAATACGGCGCGGCCCAATGTGCTGGTCAGGGAAGGAATTGAAAATGGTGTGATCAGCGAGTTGCAGGGTTACCCGACATTGCGCTCAGAAGTGCGTTACGGCAGCGAAAACAGTCGTATTGATCTGTTATTGGAGCGGGATACGAAAAAGTGTTTTGTCGAAGTCAAAAACGTCACCCTGGGCCTGCCGCTGGGACTGGGGCTATTTCCCGATGCGGTCACCGCGCGCGGTGCCAAACATTTGCGCGAGCTGGTGGCTATGGTCGCCGCCGGGCATCGAGCGGTATTGGTGTTTTGCGTGCAGCACTCTGGCATTGAACGGGTGGCGCCCGCCGATGAGATTGATCCCGAGTACGGCAGAATGTTGCGCACGGCGATGGCTAACGGTGTGGAGGTTCTTGCTTACAAGTGTCGCATGGCGCCGGGAGAGATCGCCATCGAACAAAAAATCGACGTGGATTGTAGTGATCGCCCCATCGCGAACTGAATCACGTGCACACCATGTGGTGGCCGCACAGGTTTGCTAAAAATCGGACGGAATAGATCAGCGGACGTAGCAGCGACACCCCAGAAGCGGACGATGCCGGAGTGTCGCAGAATAATAAAAGTATGCCTTTGTGCGTTTAGCGCTACATTTTACCCTGGTATTATTCGGCCGAAATTTCCAGCACCGGTTTTATGGTCGAGCCACTTTCCGCGTCGGTGATAGCCTCGTTGATTTTGTCGAGAGGGTAGAATTTAATCAGTCGATCAAACGGGAATCGGCCCTGCATATGCAGATCAATCAGGCGTGGGATAAATATATCGGAGACGCTGTCCCCCTCGACGATCCCGCGTAGAGTGCGTCCAAACAAAATATTATTCATATCCAGCGTGAACTCTGTACCCATGGGTGCGCCGCCAATCAGTCCGCACACGCCGGTGGTGGTCAGCGATTCCACAGCCTGGCGCAGCACCGCTGGCACTGCGG
>JBFJKD010000119.1:0-6772 GCA_041635095.1 Porticoccaceae bacterium | reverse complement strand
GACGCTTTCAATATCCACTTTAAGGCCCGGATAACGATTCCAGTACCAGGTGACGCCCACGTCACTGCCGGCCTCATAGAGGCGTGCTCTGAAGCCCAGTTCACGCATGCGGTGCACGGCGGTCAGGCCGGCAAATCCGGCACCGACGATGACGACGTCGTAGTTGGTGGTATCTGTACCAGGAGAATTTGTCATGGGTAAGTTCTCGTTAATTTTGGGAATAACTTCTGTATAACCGCTTGTGCGTGACTACAATCACTCCGGGGGCACTCAGGCGGCCACCCCGGCGGCGATTTTAGTCCAGATATTCAAACACTTTCACGACCCGTATTGCACCGCGGGTGTTGCTGGCAATACTAGCGGCGGTTTCGGCCTCCAGGCGGGTGACAATGCCCATCAGGTAAATCACCCCGGCTTCCGTGACGACCTTGATGCGCCTGCCCTGAATATCGCTACGGGCCAGTAATTTACTTTTCACTTTAGTCGTTAACCAGGTGTCGTTGGTGCGCGCCAGTAGCGAGGATGTACCCACTACCTGTAGCTCGTTGTGTACCTGACGCACGCCGCGAAATTTTCGCGCGGTGTCCCCGGCGAGGGTGCGCAACGCGTCGTTGGGCACTTCACCGGTTAGCAAAACCACTTTGTTGTAGGTGGTGACATTAAAATGAGCGGTGTCCAGTTGGGGGTCGGCTTTTTTAATATTGACGGAGATGAGGGTGTCCATTTGCCAGTCGTCCAGATCGGCACCGAGGGATGTTTTGCCGGGATCAGGCTCAATGGGCTCTTTGGTGATGGCGTCAATGGTCGTTGCACAGCCTGTAACCAGCAATGCGCCGAAGAGTAGTGCGACAAGCCGCATCCTGATCATACCGTGGATCCTCCGAATAACTGTTGCTCTATCAAATCACAAATACAAAACAGGGACAGCATATGAATTTCCTGTACGCGGTATTGGTTGCTGTTTTCGGCATAGAGTTCAATATCGCTGTCGGCCAATTGTGCCGCAATCGCGTTGTCGCCGGTGGCGGTTAGCGCGATGACTGCCATTCCGCGCTCGTGGGCGGCGGTAATCGCCTGCACCAATTCGAGGGGGCTCTCCCCGGCGCTGAACGTTATCAGAATATCTCCCGCTTGCGCCAATGTGCGTATCTGTGCGCTGAAGTTATCCGCGCGGCTGCCTTGCGTTGCGCCGTATCCAGTGTTGCTGTCCAGGGCAATGGCGGCAAAGCCGGGGCGTTCAATTTGGTGCCCGCGCATCAGGCAGCGCACCAGAATAGTCGCCATGGCCGCCGATAACCCGGTGCCGCAGCACAGCACTTTTTTTTCCGCGAGCAGGCCCGCGACGATGCGTTGCGCGGCCGCGGCGAGCGTGGGGGACAGGGCTTCGCCGACTGCCATTTTGGCTTCGATGCTGTGGTGAAAATGCTCGATTACCCGCTGTTTCATCATGGTTTGTTACTTGTCAGGCATCGGGGCGAAAGGCGTCGCGAATCCATTCCAGATGGTAGCCATCGCGGCTGTTGTCGGGCGTTAGACAAATGGCGTCAAACCGACACGGACGGGTATCGCCCAGCCGTTCGGTGTGCAGGTAGTGGGTTGAAGCATACACAATACGCTGCTGCTTAAGGGAATCAATGGATTCGGCGGCATTTCCGAAGCGCACATCGCTGCGTAGACGTACTTCTACGAACACCAGAGTTTCGTTATGTTCGGCAATCAGGTCGATTTCGCCTCTGGGAGTTCGATAATTAGTGGCACGAATGCGCAATCCCTGGCGGCGCAAAAAGCGCGCGGCCAGTTGTTCGGCCTTTGCGCCTGGCTTTGTGGTTTCACTTGCGGGGGATTTGCGGCTGAACATCAGCGTTCGAGTGTACCGCTAGCTGGGTAGACTTTGCCGTCGCGAAATTCGGCCCACAGTTGTTTTTGCAGAATGCGGTTGTCGGCGCCCAGGGTCAGTGTACCGGTATAGCCGTCCAACGGCGCAGATGTGGCACCCATCACCGTAATCCACTGGTGCAGTTGGTAGGCATCGCTGCCGAGGGCAAACAGTTGGCGATAGGCCGGTGGCACGCTACTGTCGGCCTGGAAACCGGCGGGCGTCTTGCCCGGTAGACTCCAGGGCATGGCGCTAAACTGAATACCGGAAAGATCCCGGTCGCGATTTTGATCGGGTGTGCCCACGTAAATCAGCGATGTCGCGTACACCGGTAAATCGCTGGCGTACAGAAAGTCGAGGGTGGGTTTGATCTGGCGACCCTGATCGGTATTGGCTATCAGCAGTATCATGTCGATATCCTGGCGACGACGCGGCGCGGACTCCAGGTTTTTACCGAGGGTGCGCTGCAGACGATCGGCCCGCTGTTTGCTCTGATCGATCAACAAAATTGGCGCGAGTTGCGGCGTGAAATCCCGCTCGTTGGCGGCATAGGGCGGTAGTGAAATAAGGGTGCCACCGCGCGCCAGCCAGCGATTGCGAAAGGCGTTCAGGGCAGTGTTACCCCAGGAGGTGTCGGCGGTGATGGCGAGCGCGGAGCGGTGACCCTGCAGCCAGGCGCGATCAGCAATTTGGCGTGCCTCGTCGGCGATGGACAGGCCGAACTGATACAGGTTGGTGGGTATGGGAGCGGCGGTGCCGATACTGGTCGCAGGGCTCCCGCCGGGTTCGCCAGGCGCCAGGCCTTCCACTTCTTCAAGATAATTCAGGGCAATGGTTGGGACCGGCAATTCTGGCAATGCCGCGAGCGTGGCGACGTCCTCCTTGCGCAACGGTCCCACCACCATTTGCGCGCCCTCATTCACGGCCCGCTGATAGACGTCCACCACGTTGCCCGCGCCGGTATCGTAGATAAGTACTGGCGGCGCACTGCCCTGTTGATTGGCGCTATACCAGACCGCGAGAAAGCCGTCGCGGATAACCGCTCCAGCTTCACCATAGGCCCCTTGCAGGGGCAGTAACAGGGCCAGTTGACCTAACTGCTGCCGCTGCGGCTGGGTAACGGGTGCTGGTTTAAGCCCCAGGTCGGCTGGCGGATAAATGGCCGCCGGGTGGGTAGACCAGTGCTGGCGCCAGGCGCCAATGGCGCTGTGTTGCAGTTGCGGGTTATCGCCGCTGGCGCGCCAGGTCTGGACCAGTTGGTACCAGCCGCGCATCTCTGTATCGGTGGTCGAGGCCAATAATTGCGCGATGGCCCGCTCCGGCATGCGCAGGAGTATCTGCCAGATTTTTTCATGCACCGCGCTGATGCGTTCGGGTTTTTTTAGCAAGCGCACCAGAGCGCGGTATTCAGTCACGCTGCCGGCTTCGTCCCCGAGTAACGCAGATAAGTCTCCACGCTGTTCGCGCCAACGTTGCTGCAGATCAACCGGCAGTTGTTGCCACTGGGATTCCAGTGGTGGGATCGCCAAAAAATCGCGGGCGTCGAAGTAACGCTCTTCGCGGGTGGCAATGGACGCCGACAGCATGGCGTAGGTGGCGAGTTCGGGCAAGCGCAATACGGTGTAGTCGAGGGGCGCTAACAGCGCTAGCGCGGCTGCAAAGTCGCGCAAGTGGAAATACGCATCCGCAGCAGCCAGTTGGTGATGCTCCTTCTGTGGCGATGGCGCGGTGGCGGCCAGCGCCAGTTCCTGTGCAGCGCGCTGACTATAATTTTCGCCGCTCGTGTATGCTTGTTCAGCGGATTGCTGCAAGCCGCCGCACCCCGCAATAAGCAGCGGGAGAATCCACAGGCAGTGACGAAACTTACAGATTAAAGGCATTGGGTAGATCCAGGGCTACAGGGGAGTCTTATGTCAGGCACATTGTTTGTGGTTGCAACACCCATCGGGAATCTGGGCGATATGGTACCCCGCGCTGTGACGATACTCCAGACGGTTGATCTGATTGCCTGCGAGGATACACGCCATACGGGTCGGTTGCTGACGCACTTTAGTATCGACAAGCCGCTGGTGGCCTATCACGATCACAGCGATGTGGCGCGCATGCAGCGGATTCTGGGCACTCTCGAGGAGGGCAAACAGGTGGCGTTGGTCACCGACGCCGGAACTCCGCTGGTGTCGGATCCCGGCTATCAACTGGTGCGCCTGGCGCGGGAGCGGGGTATTGAAGTGTGCCCCATACCCGGGGCCTGCGCGGCCATTGCGGCGTTGAGTGTGGCGGGGCTGCCCAGCGATCGTTTTGCGTTTGAAGGTTTTCTGCCCGCCAAAGCGGGTGCGCGGCGCAAGCGTCTCGAAGGGCTGGTGGGGGAGTCGCGCACACTGATTTTTTACGAGGCACCGCACCGCGTTATGGAGGCCGTTGGCGACCTGCGTGCGGTATTTGGCGCGGATCGAGAAGGTTTTCTGGCCCGCGAGATCAGCAAGGCTTTCGAGACATTTACGGCGGGTACCCTGGGTGAGCTGGAGTCCCATATCGCTGCCGATGCGAATCAGCAACGGGGCGAGATGGTCATTATTGTGCGCGGTGCAAACGCCGTCGATACGGATGTCGGACAGGCCGAACACATGCGCGTGCTGACGCTGTTGATGGCGGAGCTGCCGTTACGGCAGGCGGCGAATCTGGCGGCGCGTATCACGGGGGCCAGTAAAAACGCGCTCTATCAACAGGCTCTGGCCCTGCGCGACGGCGCCCCGGAACATGTCGATCCGCGTTAGAGTGGTAATATTCAGTGGTACGCAGTAAGCACGCGTCGGTATGCAAGTGTTTGTGTAACAGGATTTTTGAGTGACTGACTGGAATGACTGACCGTAGGAGGAAATGTATCCCGTGAGTACTTTGTTGGATCAATTATTGTCTCTACTCGAACTGGAACGCATTGAAATCAATCTGTTTCGTGGCAAAAACTGGGATATCGGTTCGAAGAATGTATTCGGTGGGCAGGTGCTGGGCCAGGCTCTGGTAGCGGCGGGCAATACGGTGGAAGGGCGCAACGTACATTCTCTGCACGGCTATTTTTTGCGCCCCGGCGACAAGCAGGTGCCGATTGTCTACGAGGTGGATCGCATCCGCGACGGCGGCAGCTTTACCACCCGTCGCGTGGTGGCCATTCAGCACGGCAAGGCCATTTTCAGCATGTCCGCATCGTTTCAAAAACCGGAGGAAGGCGTGCACCATCAAATTGATATGCCGCCAGTTCCCGGCCCCGACAATCTGCGCTCCGAACGGGAGGCGCGCCTGGCCATCGCCCACCACTTGCCGGAAGATCAGCGAGAGTTCTTTGTCAAGGAACGCCCCATTGAGATGCGTCCAGTGAGCCCGGACGATTTATTGTCCAACGAAAAAAAAGCGCCGCAACAAATGTTCTGGCTGCGAGCAAATGGCAAGTTAAATGACAATGTGCCCTTGCATCAGGCACTGCTGGCTTACACGTCGGATTTTTACTTTATGGGCACCGCCATGCGCCCCCATGGCCTGACGTTTGCGACGCCGGGGATGCAGGCTGCGAGTCTCGATCACGCCATGTGGTTTCACGGGGAGTTTCGCATGGACGACTGGCTGCTGTATGTTATGGAGAGTCCGGCATCTTCCCACGGCAGGGGGTTAAATATCGGACGGATCTATCGCGCGGACGGCGTGCTGGTGGCGAGCTGTGCCCAGGAGGGGTTGATGCGTCTGCATCAGGAGAAAAAATAACCCGGCTTAATTTGGTGGTCCGTTATTCACGCGTGACAAACGGGAGACAGCTCTCCATTTGCAGGCGGTAACAACGCGCGGTTACGGCCGTAGAGATTAGTAACCGCCAGCCTGTGAAAAAATCTTTTGCGGATTTTTAATCATCATGGTGTCGATGTCAGTTTGACTAACACCCGCTGCCAGCAGGCCCGGAATCACATCCCTCGGGACGTGGGCATAGTTCCAGTGGGGAGCAAACTGCTCGACATATTTCTGGTCGAAAAAATCCTGGTGACTGCAGGCGTCGTGGGACACGACCATTTGCCCGGCGTAACCTTTAGCCACCAGTTTGGCGACCATCTGAATGCGTTTTTCGGTGGGTAGAAACTGATCCAGGCCAAAACGATCCATGCCAATAAAACTGCCCTGGTCGAGAATTTTTAGCAGATAATCGATATCGTCCGAATCGCCGCAGTGACCGATGACCACCCGCGATAAATCGACACCAAATTCTTTAAAGGCTTTTTGCTGGTCGAGCCCGGAGTGATTGGCGACCGACGTATGGGTGGAAACAGGCACGCCGGTGGCGCGATGAGCGATGGCGCTGGATTGCAGTAATTTTTTGTTGAACTCGTTGACGCCGGGCGCATCGGTGGCGCATTTGATAATGCCGGCGCGAATGCCGGTGCCGAGAATCCCATCGTTGATGTCTCGCAGCATGTAGTTGGACAGTTCTTCCGCGGTCCAGCCGTGCATCCAGGGTTCCTCGGTCCAGTAAAAACCGGTGGCGGCAATGACATTAACCCCGGAGGCTTCTGACACGGCCCTGATGGTGTGGATGTCACGTCCCAGATTGATCGGCGTGAGGTCGACGATGGATTTCACGCCCAGCTCCCTGGCTTTGATCAACGCGGCGGTGGCTTTGGGAATTTCTTTTTCTTTCACGTAGTAATCGTCGTAATTCTGGCGCATGGACCAGTTGGCCACCGTGATGTGTTCGTGCATCAGACAAAAACCCAGATCCTGCGGATCCATTGGACCCAACACGCTTTGTACTTGTGCCATGGTGTGCTCCTTCGAAATTGTCAGGGATGATCAAGGAATATTACGCGTCGTGGCGCAGCAGCGTTAGTCCGACCCCCTGTTTAAGCGATCGAGCACGCT
>JBFJKD010000118.1:0-6789 GCA_041635095.1 Porticoccaceae bacterium | reverse complement strand
GATTGCCGTTTTCGTCGGCTGCGGTCAGTTCGCTTACGGCATTCCAGGAACCGATGTCACTCCAGCCGATATCGCACGGTACGGTGGCCACCCTGGCCGACCGCTCCATCAACGCGTAGTCGATGGAAATATCCGGCACCTTGGCAAAGCTCTCGGTATCGAGGCGCAGGCACCGATGTTCATCCACCTCGCTCAGCCGCGAGCGGCCCAAGGTAGCGCGCACCGTCTCGAGAACATCTGGAGAATACGCCCGCAGCTCATCCAGCACAGTGCCTACGCGAAAGCAGAACATGCCCGAGTTCCAGTAATAGTTGCCGGCAGCCACGTAGTCTTTGGCGGTTTCCAGGTCGGGCTTTTCCACAAAACGCTGAACTTTAAGGCCGCCGTTCAGCGTCGACTGTTTATCCGCCTCGATGTAACCGAACCCGGTTTCTGGATACTCGGGCTGAATACCGAACGTCACCAACCATCCCTCAGCAGCAAGCGCCTGGGCTTTCTTGACCGCTTCGGCAAATGCCATCTGATCGGCGATCAGGTGGTCTGCCGCGAGTACCAACATCTGAGCGTCTGCCCCGTGAATGCTCTCCAGCTGTAGTGCTGCGGCAGCCACTGCAGCCGCGGTATTGCGACCAAAAGGCTCGAGAATAAAGCTTTGTGGGCCGTGAACTTTACCTGCACGCTTATATTCGTCCTCGGTCTTGAAGAACAGCTCGCAGTTAGTGACCGTCATAACCTCGACTACATCATCCAGAGCGGTAGCCCGCACGAAGGTTTTCTGGATCAGGTTCTGACCATCCGGCAGCGGCATGAAAGGCTTGGGATGACTTTGCCGAGAGACTGGCCAGAGCCGGCTACCAACGCCGCCGGACATGATTACGGGGATCAGCTTCATATTTTCATATTCCTTTGCAACTTGATTCGTGTATCAGCTGTTTTGCGAGGTGTTGATAATGTTTTCAATAGTTTTGACTTGGTCCGCCACCAGCTCGCAGCAGCTTTTCGCCTCGATGTTCAACCGCAACAACGGCTCGGTATTCGACGAACGCAAGTTCATACGCCAGTCAGCGAATTCCAGGCTGATGCCATCGGTGGTATCCAGCTTCGGGCTCTGCTCGGCATAGTGCGCCAGCACGGCCTGGATCACAGCCTTGGCGTCGCTGACCGTGTAGTTAATTTCGCCACTGCACGGGTAGGCGGCCATACGTTCGTCCACCAGTTGCGAGAGCGATTTGCCCTGGACGCTGATCAGCTCGGCCACCAACAGCCAGGGGATCATGCCGCTGTCGCAGTAGGCGAAGTCGCGAAAATAGTGGTGAGCGCTCATTTCGCCGCCGTAAATGGCGTTTTCCTTGCGCATGCGTTCCTTGATGAAGGCGTGACCGGTCTTGCTCTGGATGGCCTGGCCGCCGTGTTGCTGGCAGATGTCCAGGGTGTTCCAGGTCAGGCGCGGGTCGTGGATGATCTTTGCGCCCGGCTCCTTCTGCAAGAAGGCTTCGGCGAGTAGGCCGACGATGTAGTAGCCGTCAATGAAGCGGCCGTTTTCGTCGAACAGGAAGCAGCGGTCGAAATCGCCATCCCAGGCGATGCCCATGTCGGCGTTATGAGCCTTTACGGCATCGGCGGTGGCGGCGCGGTTTTCCGGCAGCAGCGGGTTGGGGATGCCGTTGGGGAAGCTGCCGTCCGGTTCGTGATGTACCTTGATGAACTCGACCTTGGCGCCCATGGCCTGGAAACGTTGCTCCAGGGCATCGATAACGTGACCCGCAGCGCCGTTGCCAGCGTTGACCACCAATTTCAGCGGTTTGAGTTGTTCGGCTTTGAGGTAACCGAGCAGGTGGTCGATGTAGGCGTTGAGGCAGGTTTGGCGACTGAGTTGGCCGCGCTGAGCGACTGCAGGGAAGTCGTTAGGGAAGTCGTTAGGGAAGTCGTTGGCTTCGGCCAGGCCCTGAATGTCCTTGAGGCCGGTGTCGCCACTGATCGGTTGCGCGCCACGGCGCACCAGCTTCATGCCATTGAAATCGATGGGGTTGTGGCTGGCGGTAACCTCGATGCCGCCGTCGACATCCAGGTGGAAGGCGGCGAAGTAGACTTCTTCGGTGCCGGTCATGCCGAGGTCTACGACGTCGCAGCCTGCGTCCATCAGGCCGTTGGCCAAGGCCTGCTTGAGCGGCTCGCTTGACAGGCGCATATCGCCGCCGATGACTACTCTCTTCGCATCGAGGAACTGCGCGTAGGCGCGACCGATACGGTAGGCGATCTCTTCATTGAGTTCGGTGCCGAGGCGGCCGCGGATGTCATAGGCTTTGAAGCAGCTGAGTTGGGTCATTCGGTGATGTGCCTTGAAATTTCAGTAAGCTGGTGGCTGGTTTGAACGGTGCGGTCGATTGTTCTATCGGGCGCAGGTGCAAGCTTGGAAACAAGTGTTTAAAGATCAAAAGCCTCGCGCCGGGGCGCGGAACGCCGCCCTGACCCTCCGACAAGAGCGGGTGCAGCACGTGCTTGTGGCGTTTTATCTCAGACACGCTACCGCCCCAGGATTTACCGTTGGTTTCCTGAGAACGTCGCAATCTTCAAATTTTACTGGCGATGCCAGGGTGTTTTGATCTCGGCCAGAGCTGAGACTTATTCAGTTCTTGACGATGCTGACCAGCGGCACGCTTATCCGTTGTTGGCGGTTGAGCATGTTCAGCAGCAGGATGACACGCTCGTCGCCATCCATTGCCATGAACATGGCGTCGAGTTCAGCGAAGCTGCCTGCGGTGATGCGTACGCGATCCCCTGTTTCGAGAGCCGGTTTAACGGGTGCCGTTGTACGGTGTTGCAGGCGCTCGATCAAGCTGTCATCGAGTCGCAGGGGTATGCCGCCGAAACCCACGATGCGAATGACCCCACGAGTCGAGCGCAGGGGTGCCCAGTTGGCATCGTCGGCCAGCTGTATGAACAGATACCCAGGGAATAAGGATTCGAGAACGATTTGCCGACGGCCACGCACTATCTGCTCGCAGTTATATTGGGGGCGGTAGCAGGTATAACCCTGGCGCAGCAGATTTTCCTCGGCCCGCTCGTCCTGGCGGGGCTTGCAGTGCACCAGGTACCAGGCCGGGGGGCGACCTTCAATGCAGAGGGTATTCGCAGTACGTATATTCATTGCCCAACAACCATATCGGTGCGGCGTTCGCCAGACAGACGGCCCGCTCCCGTTTGCAGCTGGTTTGACTGTGCCAGTTGCAGGATCCTTTCCAGTCTGTCCACCTCCTGTCTGTCCACCAGCTCGAATGGGCGGGGCAGGATTGCGGCCATCGAGGCCATATTTATATCAGCGTCCATGTCGATATCGATTTCATAGCCGTCTGCTGAAGCCAGCGCCCGCCCCGGTCCAGGGAAAGCGCTTGCGCTGGGCAGTCGCGGCTCCCGAAAAGTTCCCGGCATTTTTTCTGTATCCCCGATCCATGGATTTGTCTCCGGTTTACTGCATTCCCCAGGTCCATGCGCGGTGCAGGCTGGCGCCGGGCGCCGGATGTACCATGCACAATCCATCGTGTCCGATGGCCACTTGCGCATTCGCGTAACAAAACCCGCCATATCTTTCTGGTCCGCATGGAGGGAATAGCCTCCTATGGTATGCACTTGAGCCGCGATGTCATAGTATTTTCCATCCAGATTCACGCAGCCACCGGGCGGATCGCAGGTCTGGAAGGCCTTGGGCCCGATAGCGTACATAAGGGTATGTTGTCATGGGGGCTATGCCAATTACCTGTCGCACGGGGTGGTAATCTTTTGTGGATGCGCGCCCTGTTCACGAAAACAGCAATATAAAAACCTTCAAATAAACATGTTGCGGTTAAAACCACCCACATAACCCTCTACTCAGTTTGCAGCGATGATCACTGCCGAGCGGGCAGTGCGCGCGGTTACTGTGTTTGAGCGGCAGGCGCCGGGTTTGACGCGCAGCATATTGCGCAACAGGGCGGCAAACAGGCCGAGCATACCGCCAAGTATCAGACCCGATGCCAGAATCAACGTTTTTTTGGGCTTGATGGGCGTTTGCGGGAGTGCGGCGGGGCTATCCAGCGTGAACACCGCGACATTGTCTGGCTTAGTATCAATTGGCCGCAAAATGGAAGCGTTGCTCACAAACTGGTCAACCCAGTCAGCCGCCAACCGCGGATCGCTATGCTGCATGGAGATTTCCGGCAGCTCCGGTCTCTGCTTGTTCGGTGCTTTTGTTGAAAGCTGCTGGTTAAATCTGTCCCAAAGCTGGTCCTCGGGCTCTGCTCGGACACTTTCCGGAAGGGATGGGATATAAACCTCCCTGAAAAAACCACGAGCCAGGGATTGGGAATTCAGGCTGCGAGTAAACAGCGCGTAAACCTTTTCAGTGGAAAATAGTGTGAGGGATGCCTCCCTTCGGCCAACGTTATACGGGGCTATATCGGAGAGCAGGGGTGGCAGGACCGTGGCCTTCGTCTCATATACAGGCGTTGCCAGCGGCACATAAGCAAGGGCGTCGGCCGCAACCAGTGCCGTGACAGACGATATCAGTACTTTCTGTGCCCAAAGCCCTTTGATCAATTCACGCAAATCGATTTCATCATCCCTGTAAGCATTCGAGTGAGCGCCCATGTCCTGCATGAAGCCCCTCCATAGGAACCCTTCGGAAACAAGCCGGAATGTTGCCAGAGCCTTATGCCAATTGCCAAATGTAAATCTCAATTTCAGCAAAAAAGGGATATATGGAATCTTAAAGCTTTAGTTTCAGCGGTTTCGGGATCGGTTTAAAAAAATCCGTTGATAATCAAGACAGATAGATGCGATGGGACGGGGTTACTGGTTTGGTGGGTGCGTTTGAATTATGGCTGAATCTGAATATGGCAACTGCGATGCAGGCCCGACGCAGGCCCAAAGCGCCGGAGGCGCCAGGTCAACGCCACAGGGCCGCCCGGAGGCGGGGCAATGCTCGCGAGCCCTGAGTCCGACCTTGGCGCCTCCCGCTATTCTATTTATGACTCAAAGCGATAACTTATGACTTATGTTATGACTTATGACTCAAAGCGATAACCATCTCCGTCGGGTACGATTTTTCCTGCGGTGGGCGTGGCGAAGTGGGTGCCGAGTACGGTGGTTGACGCGTCGCCGAAACGTTGCATAAACGCGATGCGCGTTTTCTCGGCAAGGCTGCTGTCGGTGTCGGCCATATCGATCCAGCCGGGTTGGGCCATCTGACAGGGGTGGTGAAACATATCGCCGGTTATCACCGCCTGCTCACCAGCGGATTCAATCAGAATGCTGACGTGGCCGGGGGTGTGGCCGGGGGTGGGGATCAGGCTGACTTCGTCGTTGATGCGATGGTTTGCATCCACCAGATCGACCAGTTGCGCTGCAAAGATCGGTTTCAGCGCGTGTTCCAGGGCATTGCTTTCGTAGGGGTCTTCTTCATCTTTCCAGTATTCCCATTCTGCAGCGCCGAACAGATAGCGCGCGTTGGGGAAGGTGGGAATCCAGGTGCCGTTTTCCAGGCGGGTGTTCCAGCCGACATGGTCAAAGTGCAGGTGAGTACAGAGCACGCGGTCGATGCTTTGCGGCGCAAAACCCAGTTGGGTCATGTTTTCCAGAAAAGGGGTGTTGAGATTGTTCCACTCCTCAAACAGCGGTAGCTTTTTACCGTTACCGGCACAGGTGTCGACAATAATGTTAAGACCGCCCGCGCGAATTAAAAAGGCGTGGATGCTGATAAATATATTGTTGTCGTCGTCCATAAAGTTGGGTTTTAGCCAAGCGGAACAGGGCGCCAAATCGGCGACATCTTCCGTGGGAAACAGGGTGCCCAGCGGCGTCGTCATCACCACTTCAACCAGGCGGGTGATGGACACATTGCCGATTTGCCAGGATAGGTCTTTATAAAAACGGTCGCTCATCGTAAAAATTCCATTCGTCTTATTTAATAATTGTTATGTAGCTGGTTGTCTGTAATCGCTGCTGATTGGCGTGTCGTTGTTAAAACGCAATTCATCGCGTTGGACTAATCATTTTAACGCTGGACACAACGGAACATTTAGCGCGGCAGGTTACCGGCGACAAAATCTTCGAAGCTGGTGGTGTTCAGCAGTTTGTCTCCACGGCCCAGCACGTCGAACAGGTTGCCGTCGACGGCTTGCATGCTGAAAAACACCAGGGTGCCTTCGGGTCCGGCGTACTCCATATGCACATCGCCGCCGGGTTTGTTGGCGTAGTCCCCGGCCGTGCGGATTTTGTGGATGGACTCGCCGTCGACCACTTCAACGGTGTGGTGTTCGCCCTCGAGAATCAGCGACATACTGTTACCCAGGTGGCGGTGATAGTGGCAGTAGGAATTGGGGGCCCAGCGGCTGATAAAATCGACGGTGCCGGACTCCGGTGATGTACCCAGAATGGCGATGGAATAGTCGATGGGGTAGTCGAAGCGCGGGTCGGGACCGAAATGGAGCCACTCAAGGGCGCTGGTATCGAAGTTGGACAGGGGTGTAGATTTCGCGGCGGCATGGGTCATGGCGTGGTTATCCTCTCGATTTGCAGCTTGTCAGGTAACAGCGTGGCGTTCAGGTTAGCATATTTGCGCTTATCTGCCAGCGTAGCGGACACCCGCCGACCAGTGCCACAGCGACACAGCGGTGGTCCGGTCGGACAGTCTTCGTTGCTCAATGCGGCATTGCATTCGCGCAGTTCCACGTCGTTTTACTCCAGTTGATTGACGCGCGCGATCAACGCTTCGATCTGTTGAATCAGCTGTTGCACCGTGGCGGCATCCTCTTG
>JBFJKD010000117.1:0-6946 GCA_041635095.1 Porticoccaceae bacterium | reverse complement strand
TGAACCGTATCCGTATTTTTGTCAGTGCCGATGTTGGCATGGACGAATATATGATCAAAAATTTCGAGGCCATGGCCTGCGGCTGCGTACTACTGGCCTGGAACCAGGGGGAGGAGGAAAATGCGGCGCTGGGTTTCGAGGATGGCAAGAATGTCATGCTGTATAGGTCGGCGGATGAGGCGGTGGAGAAGATCAATCTGCTTGAGGCCAATCCCGGACTGGCGGAGCAAATTGCCCGTGCCGGGCAGATTTTTGTCGAACAGCATTACACCTTTGCCCGTATCGGCCGGGATCTGGCACGGGCCATAGAGCAACCCATGCGTACATGGCCGGGGCTGTCTCCCTGGCAGCGAGTCTGGGCGCGTTTACGCCACGGAATGAAGGTCTGACATGCCAATCAAGCTGTACTGGTGCCGAGGCAGGGGGCGGGACGATGCGTCCCGGCGCAACTTCGGCGACTACCTGTCGCCCATGCTGGTGGAGATGCTGGCCGGCAAGCCGGTGGTCCATGCGCCAGTGCACAAAGCCGACATGATGGCCATCGGCTCGATCATGCCGCGCGAGCAAAAAGCGCGACGCTTCCTGATGCCGCGCCGCCTGCATATCTGGGGTACGGGCACGGATGCCCCGGGATTGAGTTTTTCCGCCCGGCACCATTATCATGCGGTGCGTGGACTGAAAACCCGGGAGCAGATTGCAGGCCTGGTTTCACATCCGGCGCTGGGCGACCCAGGGCTGCTGGTCAGCCACTGGTGGGAAGGACGCGCAAAACCGGAGAAACGCTACCGGATCGGTTTGATCCCGCACTACGTGGATCGTAACGATTCCCGCGTACAGCAGGCGGCCAGACTCCCGAAAGTCAAGCTGATTGACGTGTTCTGGCCCGTGGAAGAGGTAGTACGCGCCATCCTCGCATGTGATTTCGTGCTGTCATCGAGCATGCATGGGCTGATAGTGGCCGACGCCTTTGCCATACCGAACCGGCGCCTGATTCTCTCGACGGGCATAATTTCCGATTACAAATTCATCGACTACTACTCGGCCTTCGGCATGGACGAGCCTCTACCTGTGCGGGGCGACGCGTTATTCCACCTGGACGGGCGGGAGTTGGCCAGATTACCGGACGAATACTCGCGACCAGGCCTGGCGGCGATCCAGGCGCAACTCATCAAGGTATTCCCTTCGCTGTGAGGTTTTTAACATGCACGCTGTATTCAAGGGACCGCCGCACTGGCGCTGGATGGTTTTTGCTGCGCTGTTCTGTGTATTCTGCAGCGCGTTTTACCTGCCAATTTCATCCAAAGCGACCAACAATATCTTCTATGCCGGCCTCGCGGTACCTGGCCTGATCTGGCTGTTGTGGCGTCCTGCCGCCCTGCCGGTGCTGGCGTCGGCCTTCATCTGGATGATATTGCCGCTGGCCGCGCTTGTCATCCTCGATGCCAATAATTTCCCGGATCTGAAAAAGGGCCTGTATCTATTGCTGTTCTTCACTAGTTGCCTGCTACTGGAACAGAAACGCTGGGGAGGGAAAAAATGCTTTACGGTTTTCGCCTTGTTCAGTGCCGGCATACTCGTGTCCGTTGTGGGGGACTGGCTGTGGATCTGGTCGGAGTCCGGCCGCTGGGTGCGTTATGACAGGTTCCTGGGCCAGCAGATCAATCCGGTTTACTTCGCACTGCTCATCATCAGTGGGCTGACCTTTCTCTGGCTGTTCTACCTCGACGAATGGCTAGCGCGACACACCCGGGCCTGGTGGCTGGCAGGACTGTTGCTGCTGTGTGGCCTTGTCCTGTGCTGCGCGATCATCTTCCAGGCGCGCTCGGCACTGCTGGGTTTTGTCCTTTTTCTTGGCGTCTACCTGCTGCACAGGCGCCTGTTGCTGCAGGGAGCTCTGGTACTGCTGCCACTGGTGGCGCTGCTGTTAGCACTGGGTGGCGACGAATTACTGGCTCATCGCGGGTTCAGTTACAGACCGGCTATCTGGTGGGATGCCTGGTTGCGCGTGTTGCATGAGTGTGGTCTGTGGCTGGGTTGCGACGCGGACGGTTACCGCTTTGTTGGTCAGTTTCACCACCCCCACAGTGGCTATGTCGCGATGTTCTATCGCAACGGGCTGCTGGGAGCCACTGTGTTCATAGTGTTTTCGGCCATTTTCTTCTGGCGAGGAATCCATGCCAACTCGCGCTGGATGCTTCTCGCCCTGGTGGGCTGGGGTAGCCTGTTGACCACTACCAATGGTGTGCTCACCACGCCACAGCCGTTGTGGGTGTATTTCTGGCTGCCTACCTTCATGGCCATTCTGGAAAGCCAGCAGTCCGCCGTAGATACCTACTTTGCCGCGCGCCGGGCGCCACCGGTGGCCTCGGTCTGAACAGGGAGTGGCGGGTATTGTCTAAGTGGTTCCACGGCAGCAAGGCGTTGCACACCTTATTATTAAAGAATCATTGGTATTACCCGTCACGCTAGAAATGGATCCCAGAAATTGGACAGCGCGATAAGTGCATTGCCGGGTTATGCCGCCAGTCTGACGACGACTTCATAGTACTCACTGTCCGGCGTACATCGGTCAAGTGGCTGATGGCGGCGTTCGGTGTTGTAGAATGCGAAGTGCTGGGCCGGTGATGCGCACGCTGCGATGGTGCTGTGGCAGGCCTTCAGATACACCTCCTCGTACTTCATGCTCCGCCACAACCGTTCGACGAACACGCTGTCTATCCAGACGAACACGTTGTCTATCCAGTGGCCTTTGCCGTCCGTGCTGATCTGGATGTCCTCGCGCTTTGAGGACGCCGGTAAAGTCGTCGCCCGTTAACTGGCTGCCCTGTGATCCGTATTGAAGATCTCCGGCGTGCCATGGTCATATCTCCTGGCAGCCTGGGCCCCCTTAGCCTTGAATGCCGGTTAACGGGTTCGTCTCTTCCGTCTCATTGCTTCTCTCCAGCGCGCTACGCTCATAATGAGTGAAGTACTTATCGTCGTCCAATAACTGTATGGCCGCCGGAGTCCATCCCTGCATTCGACCACTATAAACATCCTTCGAAGCTTAAAAATAGTGAGGGTATGCCGATATTCTCCTATGCCCTTGCAAACTTCCCGGCCACCTTAATTGACCAACCAATGGTCCTAATTCATAAATACCCAAACAGCTAACGCCATAATATGGACTATGCACGCCAGGTAGGCGTGGACCTTCTGGTGGAGAAAATATTCGCGCCAGAGCGAATGCCAGGGGAGCTACAGTCCTTAAAAAGGCCCTTCAGAGCGCAACGTAACTTGTCGCTTTCCCGCACCTGCTATGTCGCCGGCGACTCGCCTGTTTTATCTTAATGCGCTCCACAACGACTGGCGTGTACTATTCAAGTGGTCCCACCTTAACAAAGTTGTACGCGCCCTTTTTAAAACGCGAGCAAAAACCCGCCTGGATAAACCAGCTTAAACCTCATCTGCCTGTGTGGGTTAATGAATCAGGAAATATATGATCGTCCATCAGACCGGAGCCGCGTTAAACCAGTGCCAGTAATGAAATCCTCAACTGCAGGTGCTGCTGTCAATCTGCCACATTTGTGGGACAATACATGACCCACCATTATTCGATAATAACTGGCAAAAATGAATGAATCCGGGACGCACTGCGGCCAGAATGACCCGTTCCTGGCAAGCCATCCATCGTTCTTGATGGGGCTTGTGAATAGAAGACAATCGTGGGAGTTGATCAGCGCGGATAGCGTGGACATTACTTTATGTTGAGCTTTAAAAGCCGTACCAGCTCCTTCCTGAAGAGCAGAAAATTGCGCCGAGAAACGCCGCAAGTGTGGCTTTTACCGAAGGCACGGCTTGGATATATACAAATTCCCAAAGTAGCGAGCCGCTCCATTCGCGCCAGCATTATAGAAATGGCCCGGGGGGAAATGGAACACGGTACGGCCCCGCAAGCGATATCCAACGCGGAGGTAGAAAAACAATTTAGCAGCCACATGCAACAGAGAAAACTCGCGGATCTGAGTAAAGAAAATTTTCTATTCGCATTTGTGCGCAACCCCCTTGCCCGCCTGTATTCCGGTTATATGAACAAGCTTATCGATCCACGGTCGAGCAATAGCCAAAATATATTTGCTCACATGGATATGCCAATGGGCATGGCTTTCGAAAGTTTCGTCATGCGCGTTGCTGAATTAAAAGATAATGAAATAGATCGTCATCTTAGACCTCAGCACTGGTTCCTGACCTACGAGGGTCGACTGTTTGTAAACTACGTCGGAAAGATGGAAACTTTTTCGGCTGACTGGATCGTGCTCCAGAAAAAATTCAGCTTACCCGACTTATCGCATAAAAATTCGAGTAGCGCGATGGGTATGGAAGCTGGGCACCAGTTCACACGCCGACTCGCAGAAATCGCTATTGAACGCTACAGGGAAGACATAGAATTATTCGGATATGCGGAGCAGGTGCGGCAATTTATGGATGAGTTGAATTGATGTATCGGGGTTCTCTCTGGATACTCTCGGGATTCCCTCAGGATACTACCCGAGGACACACCGATTCGTCGGCTTAGTTGATTCCGCCCGTCCTGCAACCGGTAGCCGTAGACTGCAAACTCGGGCAGCCATCCGGGAGCTTGATCCTTGATCGCGGCGTGCGGCGAGAGGGTCGGCAGTGCGGCACTGGATAATATGTCGTCCCGCCTTGAGCTAATTTTCGGACGTTTTAAAACGCACTTTCGGTTACCCGACGGACCTATGATAAGCTCCAATCGTGGCGTGAAGCCTGTTTAACCAATTCGCACACGATCTGCGCAGGCCACGCTCTCCTTAAATCACTTTCTGCTTAGGCCATTTTAAAAAAACAACATTCATATCGATGACGGCCATGAAAAAAATTCTGTTTATCGCACTATTGATAGTCATCGCCTGGAAACTAACCAGCGGACCAGGCGAAGTAACCCTCGGCCCTGGCGTCATGGCGAAGGAGGCCCCCGTGCAACAGGATGCGGTTTCGCTACAAAAATTCCAGCTGGACGACTACGAAATTATTCCGGCGGCGCGCTTTGATATAAAAGCCAAGGTGCTGGGTAGCAAGAGCTACACCTTTGGGCGCGAAGCAGACCTGTCACCCATCGATCTAGCTCTGGGATGGGGGCCAATGTCGGACGAAAGCATTCTGCAGAAAATAACAATTTCGCAAAGCAATCGCTTCTATCGCTGGCATGTGGAGGAGTTTCCGATCCCCCGTCGCGAGATCGAAACGAATAGCGCCAATATGCACATGATTCCGGCCAACAAAACTATTGCGAGTAAAATAAAGGCGGCGCGCCACGGGGATATCATCACATTGTCTGGCCACCTGGTAAACGTCAAAGCCAGGGACGGATGGTTGTGGAAAAGCTCCCTCACTCGCCAGGATACCGGAGGGGGCGCCTGCGAACTGATCTGGGTTGAACAATTTGATGTGGTAGCCCTGTAAACCGCCGGCCCATTGGTAGATACAAACAACGCAAGCACGACAGCGCTCTAGCTGCGCAACGCTGCTACACTTTGTAAAATTCCAGATAGCATAAGGGGAGCACTATGGCGCGGGTGGCAATGGTAAAAGAGGCCGTCAGCAACGATCCGGTCATCGCGGCAATATTCGACTGGGTAACTCAAATGGAAGGCGCTGTACCCAACCATTTTTACGTAGAGATGAATTTTCCGGAGCACTTCAAGGCGAAACTCGGCGCCACTCGCGTGTTGTGGGAAATGGGCGAGCTATCCCTCGAGGAAATTCAGTACGTTGGCATTCTGGTTTCCAGGGATAATGGTTGCGCTTACTGTACAGCGGCGTTTTGTACTATTCTCAATCACGGTTTGGGAAGCTCTGAAAACGACGTTGAAACACTGGCCAGCCAGGGGGTTGAAGCGGTGACCGATCCGCGCCTTAAAGCGATTCTGACGTTCGCTCTGAAGATCAACAAACATCCGGAAACGACAACCGACGCTGATATGGACGCGTTGCGCGCCCACGGACTAACCGACAAAGGTATTGTGCAGCTCGTGCATCTGGTCAGTGATTTTGCATCGTACAATCGTCTTAATCTGGTACTGCAAACCGACTACGATTACCGCAATCTGTGGCGTGCGGCCGCGCAGCTATAGCCGCCCAAATGGTTGTGATTTTTGCGGGGAGTTGCCTACCACAGGAAGACTCCAATTGCTCTCCCCGCAAGCCTCGAATCAATGTGTCAGGGGCGCCCACAGGTCTGTCATAATTGCGCCTGTTACAGTCCAGGACGGCGAGCATTTTGATGCGTAATAACTGTGATGCGTAAAAAAAATCGTCCAACAATTCGACGTCGTCATTGGCTGGCCAGGGCCATTTGGCATGCCCTTGCGGGGTTAGTTGGTCTCCCGATACTGGTGATTCTGGGGCTGCGCTGGATACCACCACCCACCAGCGCTTTTATGCTGGGGTGGCATATCGACCATAGCTTCAAGAATCCACCTGTACGCGCAAAACTTTACTACCGGTGGTCGCCGTGGGAGCAAATTTCACCGTTTGCGCCGCTGGCCGTGATCGCCGCCGAAGATCAAAAATTTCCCGATCACTGGGGTTTTGATCTTACCGCGATTAGCGCAGCACTCGATCACAATCAGCGCGGTGGCCGCCTGCGAGGCGCGAGTACCATTAGCCAGCAGGTGGCCAAGAACCTGTTTTTATGGTCGGGACGCAGTTTTATCAGAAAGGGACTGGAAGCCTACCTGACACTACTAATTGAAACCCTATGGCCGAAACAGCGCATTCTTGAAGTCTATCTGAATGTGGTCGAATTTGGCGATGGGGTGTATGGCGTCAATGCTGCGGCCGAACAGTTTTTTGGAACCACGCCGTCGCGACTTAGCCATACCGAGGCGGCGCGCCTGGCCGCTGTGTTACCAAACCCAAAAGGCTTTAGCGCCGCGCGCCCATC
>JBFJKD010000116.1:0-6979 GCA_041635095.1 Porticoccaceae bacterium | reverse complement strand
TGCCGAATACCTGATGGGGCCGAAAGTCATATTGCCGTTCAGATTACTGTGGATCGCTGGCATCTTTACCGGCACTCAAATGAGTCTGGGGCTGGTGTGGAAAATGTCGGACGCGCTGAACGGTATGATGGCGATTCCTAACTTGATTGCGCTATTACTGCTGAGTCCAGTAGTGTTCCGTTTGACAAAAATTTATTTCGACGACGTGGGGAACGTTTCGAATTCTCATTAGTTAAAAGCGGGGAAGATTTTTATGGTTCGTTTCAGAAAGCTTGTATGCCGTGCAAGGGTAACCATTAAACTGATTACGTACACAGAGGATAAATTAAGTGTCACAACGTTTTGGTGACAAGCTGGTAATCGCGATTTCTTCTCGAGTTCTATTTGACTTGAAAGATAGCCACGAGGTCTACGAAAACAAAGGGCTGGCAGCTTACGCACAGTATCAAATAGAACGGGAAGAGGAAGTGTTAGCGCCGGGAGAAGCACTGCCGTTGGTGCAAAAATTACTGCGCATCAACGAGAAATTAGGTGGTGATCCACGGGTTGAAGTTATTTTGTTGTCGCGCAATTCGGCGGATACCGGGCTACGTATTTTTAATTCGATTGAACACTACCAACTGAATATATCGCGGGCGGCATTTAGTGGAGGCACCAGCCCTTATCGTTATGTCGCCGCTTTTGGTTGTCACCTGTTTCTGTCCACTCACGCCGAAGATGTTCGCAACGCCCTGATCCACGGTGTTGCCGCCGCCACCCTGTTGCCCTCCACCAAGTCCGAACACAGTCACGACGAGTTGCGCTTCGCATTCGACGGCGATGCGGTTCTGTTTTCCGACGAAGCGGAGAAGATTTACAAACAACAGGGTTTGCAGGCGTTTGCCGATAGTGAGAAGGCTGCGGCTAAAACACCCTTGAGTGGCGGTCCGTTTAAGCAGTTTTTACAGGCGTTGCACAGTTTGCAGGCGGAGTTTCCTGCGGACAGCAGCCCCATTCGCACGGCACTGGTCACGGCGCGCTCCGCACCGGCGCACGAGCGGGTAGTGCGCACCCTGCGGGAGTGGAAAATACGCATCGACGAATCGTTGTTCCTGGGAGGGCTAAACAAAGGGGAATTTCTTAAAGCCTACGGGGCGGATGTTTTCTTTGACGATCAGCAACAGCATTGCGAATCGGCTACGCAGCACGTTGCCACCGGTCACGTCCCTCACGGCGTCGCTAACGAATCCTGATTGCGGGTATGGCAGCGCCCTAGCCGAGCTGCTAATACCACGCAAAGCGAATCCCCATGCCCAGCAGAAGCAATGCCAGTAGCTGGCGCAGGAGGCCGCCCGGTAGACTGGCAGCTAAGCGTGTTCCCAGGTGAATGGCTGGCAGGGAGCCTGTAAGCAGGCAAGCCAGCAGTGTGAGATCGACGTTACCCAACAGAATCAGGTGTCCAAGCCCCGCAATCAGCGTTAACGGCACTGCATGGGCAATATCGGTACCCACCACCGTCAGCGCTCGCAGGTGCGGGTGCAATACCAGCAGTAATGCCGCGCAAAATGCTCCGGCCCCAACCGACGACAGGGTAACGAAGACCCCCAGAAACAGGCCGGCGATAAATGTCACCGGCGCAGTGTAGGGGCGACGTGTTTCGTGATCGGGCGTGACGACGGGTGAGCGCGCTGGCCGAAAAATACCCAGATACAGAATCACCGCGGCGGTCAGTATCAACATAATGCCGAGGCTTTTGGTCAGGATAGGTTCGTAACCGGACGCGTCGCTAAACAACGTGTCGAGTAACAATGTGGTGACCAGCGATGCTGGAATACTGCCGCCAGCCAGCAGGGCGACGATATCCCAGCGCACACTGCGGGCCCGCAAGTGAGCGCGCACCCCAGCTGCCTTGGTAATCGCAGCGTACAGCAGGTCCGTGCCGATGGCCACGTTATAAGGGAAGCCGAACAGGATTAACAGAGGGGTCATCAATGAACCACCACCAACGCCGGTGAGGCCAATGGCGAGCCCGACGGCGGCCCCTGATAGTATATAAAGTAAGATGTCCGGTACTATTTCCATGGGCACAAAATACATAAAATTGGTTGAATAGGCTGGCAACTTTAGAGATTTCGATCTATTCTTGAAAGTAATAGTTTTTTATATTTTTATATCATTGTCATCTAGACGGTCGAGCTTTATGAAACTACAGCAATTGCGCTATATCTGGGAAGTAGCCCACCACGAACTAAATGTTTCTGCCACGGCGCAAAGCCTCTACACCTCGCAACCGGGTATCAGCAAACAAATGCGCTTGCTCGAAGATGAGCTGGGGGTCGAGATATTTTCCCGCAGTGGTAAACACCTCACCAGAGTGACCCCCGCCGGAGAGCAAATACTTAAGATCGCGGGGGAAATATTGGGCAAGGTGGACAGCATTAAGCAGCTCGCCCAGGAACACAGTGCACCCAATCGAGGGAGTCTGTCCATCGCCACTACCCACACCCAGGCGCGCTATGCGTTACCACCGGTCATTCAATCATTTATTGGCAAATACCCGGAGGTGGCGTTGCATATGCACCAGGGAACACCGGTGCAAATTTCTGAACTGGCCGCCGATGGCGGCGTTGATTTTGCCATCGCCACCGAAGCACTCGATTTGTTTACTAATCTCCTGATGATGCCCTGTTATCGCTGGAACCGCTGCATTCTGGTGCCGCGCAACCATCCACTGTGTCAGCTGTCGGTGCTGACCCTGGAGGAGGTAGCGAAGTATCCCATTGTTACCTATGTATTTGGCTTTACCGGGCGCTCCAAACTGGACGACGCATTCAAGAGCAAAGGGTTGACGCCGAAGGTGGTGTTCACCGCCACGGATGCGGATGTGATAAAAACTTATGTCAGGCTGGGATTGGGGATAGGTATTATTGCCCATATGGCCTATGAGCCGGGAATTGATGACGACCTGGTGGCCCTTGAGGCCAAACATCTATTCAAAGCCAGCGTAACGCGCATCGGATTTCGCCGTGGAACCTATTTACGTAGTTTTATGTACGACTTTATCGAGCAATTTGCGCCGCACCTGACCCGCGACGTAGTGGATAAAGCGACCGCACTACCGTCCCGAGAAGCCCTCGATAAATTTTTTGCCCCAATCGAATTACCGGAATATTGATCCGGTAATTCAGCGCAGCGCCTGTCGTTAGCCGTCCAGATTGACAGCGTGCAAACCACATTCCTTTTTGGTGGCTTCTTCCCACCACCAGCGACCCTCGCGTTCGTGCTGACCAGGGCCGACCGGGCGGGTGCAAGGTTCGCAGCCGATACTGATAAATCCCTGGTCGTGGAGTTCGTTATACGGAACGTTGTTGGCGCGGATGTAGCCCCACACCTGGGCTGAGGTCCAGTTGGCAAGGGGGTTGAACTTGGTCAGTTCCCCGCCCAACTTGGCAAACGCTTTATCTTCCTGAATAACCGGAATTTCAGCGCGCGTATTGGGGCTTTGGTCTTTGCGCTGTCCGGTGATCCAGGCATCCAGGGTTTGCAATTTATGGCGCAGTGGGGCAATTTTACGCACGCCGCAGCATTCTTTGTGGTCATCCTGATAAAAACTGAATAAACCCTTTTCCCTCACCAGAGTCTGCACCGCATTGGCGTCGGGTGATAGTAATTCGATACTGATGCCGTAGTGGGTGCGCACTGTTTCGATAAAACGGTAGGTTTGTGGGTGCAGGCGCCCGGTATCCAGGGAAAAAATCTGTACGTCGGGACGTATTTTGTGGGCCATATCCACCAGTACCACATCTTCTGCGCCACTAAATGAAATCGCGATATTGTCAAACTGCTGCAGAGCATGGGTGAGAATAGTTTGGGGTGTTTCCGCGGCGAGTCGGGCTTCGATATCGTATACAGGCAAATTCGCTGGTTTCCCGGTCATGGCGTCAATCTCTGATAGTCCGATGAAAGCTCTGATAGTCCGATGAAAATACTGGTCTCAAATGAGCAGGTTTGAGGCGCGGACTATAGCAAGTGGATTTGAAGACTAAAAAGAATTAGCATTTATATTCTTATAACATATTCATCATTCGTTCGACCCCAGCGAGAGGTTTGCGCGGGGCAGGTGAAATGGGTAGAGTAGCGCTCTTTTATGTGTTGCAAGGAGCTAGCCGTGGAAATTGCCTGTCTCGATCTGGAAGGGGTGCTGGTTCCGGAAATCTGGATCGCCTTCGCGGAACAGACTGGGATAGACGCACTAAAAGCCACCACTCGCGATATTCCGGACTACGATGTATTGATGTCACAACGGCTGGAGATTCTGCGCGAGCATGGCCTGGGGTTGCCACAGATTCAGGAAGTGATAGCCAATTTAGAGCCGCTTGATGGAGCAGTCGAATTTGTCGATTGGTTGCGGGAGCGGTTCCAGGTGGTCATTTTGTCCGATACATTCTACGAGTTCTCCCAGCCACTGATGCGCCAACTGGGTTTCCCCACGCTACTGTGCCACAAGCTGGCGGTGGCGAGTGATGGACGGGTGACCGATTATCGATTGCGTCAGGCTAACCCGAAACGCCAGGCGGTACTGGCGTTCAAGAGTCTGTATTACCGCGTAATCGCGGCCGGCGATTCCTATAACGACACCGCCATGTTGACTGAAGCCGATGCAGGTATTTTATTCTCGGCGCCGGATAATGTGGTGGCAGAGTTTCCGCAATTTCCCGCAGTGTACGGCTACGCTAATCTAAAACAGGCGTTCATTAACGCCAGCGAACGGGAATTGACTCTTTAATAAGAGGCTTTTCTTAATAAGAGGCTTTTCTTAATAAGAGGCTTTTCCAGGCGTAAAGCCTTTCAGAGCGTCCAGCAGGATACCCACTTTAGCGATGACTTCCCGATATTCGGTTTCCGGATCGGAGTCGGCGACGATACCGCTACCACTCCAGCAGTGCATGCGCTCACTGTCAGCCAGCAGAGTGCGAATAACAATATTGGTGTCCATGCGCCCGTTGCTGGAAATATAACCGATGCTGCCGCAGTACAGACTTCGATTCAAGGTTTCCAGCTCGGTAATCACTTCCATGGCACGCTTTTTCGGCGCTCCGGTAATTGATCCTCCGGGAAAACAATTGCGCAACAAACGCAACGACGTCTCGTCGACGCGTAGACGGCCGGTAACCGTGCTCACCAGGTGATGAACATTCGCGAAACTTTCCAGGGCGAATAGTTTCGGCACGCGAATACTGCCGGGCTCGCAGGAGCGACCTATATCGTTGCGCAGCAAATCCACAATCATCAGATTTTCGGCCCGGTCCTTACTGCTATTCAGTAACTGGATGGCGGCTTCTTCGTCCTCCCCCACAGTTTGCCCCCGACATGCCGTGCCTTTGATGGGTTTCGTTTCGACATTATTGCCAGTGACTTTCAGGAATCGCTCTGGCGAAAAGCTTAGTACGGCGCGATCCTCCCACTCCAGGTAGGCGCTAAAGGGCGACGGCAATACGTTGCGCAGGTACTGGTAAGCGCTCCACGGATCGCCCGTATAAGTAGTACTAAAATGTTGGGCGTAATTGACCTGGTAACAATCCCCGGCGGCGATATAGCTCTTAATTCGAGATACGGATTTGAGATATGTCGCTTTGTCGGTGGATGCGTGGAAGTTATCGGTCAGGGAGAAGTTTGAAACACCAGTGGGATCGCCAGTATGAATTTTCTTTAGCATATCTTTCCCGGTCAGCGCCGTCACTGCAGCGCGCAATGGGGCCGGGCAGGCGGGGTGAAATATACGCCACGCCTGGCGTGTCTGATGGTTGATAATAATTCCCCACAGGTACAGTCCGAGACGCATATCGGGAAAATCAACCACATCAATAGAAGTCTTTACCGGAGCGACCATCCTGTCCAGTTGGTAACCAAAGCTGCCGATCAGGCCCCCGGTAAAAGGCAGGGAAGCGATGCGGTGGTCGTCGGGTGTGCGATATTGCTTGATACCGTCGAGTACCTGCTGCGCCAGCGCAAAGGGGTCTTCAGTCGACTCTGTTGCGGTCACATTTACTCCGCTAGTGCGGGTAATGCCATCACGGGTCTCCAGGATGTACTGGGGCGCTGCGCTGATAATATCGAAGCGTCCCTGCAGGGAGCGGGGCTTGCCACTGTCGAGCCACACCGGAGCGGGCAGGGTGCGAACTTGTTCGAATACTACTGCGGCATTGGCAGGATAGGGGAAATCTTGAATGTCGGTCATCAATCGTGTTCGTTTCTACAGTAGCAGGACATATCTGGTCGGGATTATGACACTGATACGCGGGTGTACGGCGGACATTTTTCCGTATAATCCCGTCCTTGGAACGTCAGCACTGACAGCACATCCTTTTGCCTGGAGTCGAGCAATGACCGAAACAACTACCATTTGCGACATCACCCCGGATTTATGTGACCGCCATCCCGACCTGATCAGTGTGTTGGAACCAATGCTATCCAATTTTGGCGGGCGCGAAGGGTTTAGTGGGGAAATCGTGACGATTAAGTGTTTTGAGGATAATTCCATCGTCAAGGAAACGCTCGGTACCCCGGGCAGGGGCAAGGTGTTGGTAGTGGATGGCGGCGGGTCTCTGCGCAGAGCCTTATTGGGGGATATGATTGCTGAAAGCGCGGTTAAAAACCTGTGGGAAGGCGTTATTATCTACGGCTGTATACGCGATGTCAGCGCAATCTCGCAACTCGATTTAGGTGTGCAGGCGTTGGCGGCAATACCACTAAAAACAGAGAAACGCGGCATTGGCGATTTCAATCTCCCGGTGACGTTTGGTGGTGTGACCTTTCGGCCTGGAGAATACGTGTATGCCGATAGCAATGGCGTCGTAGTATCCGTTCAAGCGTTACCAACTACTTGAAATTGCCTCTATCTGGCTAGTCAGGATTAAAGTGCGCTAACAACGCTTTCGCGACGGTGTCTGTCTGATCAATATCAGCCAGGTGTCCAGCGCCGTCGATCAAGATGGTTTGT
>JBFJKD010000115.1:0-6984 GCA_041635095.1 Porticoccaceae bacterium | reverse complement strand
GGTAAAACCATGGTGGTTTTCGGCACGCGTTAATCCACCGCTTGGCCAGGGCCGCAGATTTATTTCTCCAGATGATGGTTGTTTTGCCCTGACCGTGCCCGTTGCGGCACCGATATTTTCAGTTAAACATTTCCATCAAACGACGGCCCGGATTGGCGGCGCGCATAAATGCTTCGCCAATGAGAAATCCATTTACCCCATGGCCGCGCAACGCCAGTACGTCATCCACGGTGTGAATACCGCTCTCACTGATCACAATGCGATCTTCGGGAATGTCATGCAACAGACTAAACGTGGTCTCCAGCGATGTATGGAAGGTATGCAGATTGCGATTATTGATGCCGATTAAGCGGGTGCTCAGCGTCAACGCCACCACCAGTTCACGCTGATCGTGAACCTCGACAAGTACGTCCAGACCAATGGCTAATGCCAGATCATGCAACGCCATGAGTGTCTGCGAATCAAGCGCGGCGACAATCAATAAAATACAGTCTGCACCGAGGGCGCGCGCTTCGTACACCTGATAGGGATCAATAATAAAATCTTTGCGCAATATCGGCAGGTGCGTGGCGCTTTTGGCCTGTTTCAAAAAATCATCGCTGCCCTGAAAAAAATCCACATCCGTCAGTACCGAGAGGCAGGCAGCGCCGCCTTTTTCGTAACTGCGGGCAATTTTTACTGGATCGAAATCTGCACGAATCAGGCCTTTACTGGGCGATGCTTTTTTTATTTCGGCAATAACTGCTGGTTTGCCACAGGATATTCTGCTGTACAGTGCAGCGGTAAAATCCCGGCGCGGCGCCTGCCCGGCAATACGCTCCTTTAAAACTGCCAGGGGCGTAGTCGCGCTACGTTCTGCCACTTCTTCTGCCTTGCGTGTCAGAATATTTTTCAAAATAGTGGGTGCGGATGACACCGCTGAGATCGTCATAAGTTTTCTACCACTTGGCTAAAGTCACGGTGTCGCGTCCCGAAGGCAATCGGTAAACGCCGCCATTTCGTCCATTTTTTCGCCGGCCAAACCACTGACAATGGCATCCTGCGCCAGCGCCACGCCCTCCTGCAGGTCGCCGGCGAGGCGCGCCGCATAAATGGCCGCGCCGGCGTTAAGCGCAATGATATCAGCCGCTTTAGTGCCGGCCGTAGTGCGTCGCTTGCCGAGGGCATCGCGAATCAGGGCGAGGGATTCTGCGGCGCTAGTGACCGTCAACCCCTCCAGGCTCTGACGCTCTACACCGAATTGTTCGGGGGTGATCTGGTACTCGCGCAGGTTTCCATCTTTCCATTCCGCCACATGGGTTGCCCCGGCGAGACTAATCTCATCGAGGCCGTCCGCACCCGTAACCGCCAGGATACACCTGCCCCCAAGCCGCCCCAGCACTTCCGCAACGGGTCGGCACAGGGCCCGATTAAACACCCCGATCAGGGCGTGCGGCGCCCCAGCCGGGTTGGTCATCGGCCCAAGAATATTGAACAGGGTGCGCACCCCCAGCTCCTTGCGCGGGCCAGCGGCATACTTCATGGCGCTGTGGTGCGCCGGCGCAAACATGAAACCAATGCCCACCTCGCGCACACAGCGCGCTACTTCAGCGGGATTCAAATCGAGTCGAATACCGGCCGCTTCCACCAGATCCGCACTGCCACTGGCGCTACTAACTGCACGGTTGCCATGTTTGACCACCTGGCCACCAGCCACCGCTACCACAAAAGCACTGGCCGTCGAGATATTAAACAGACTGGCGCCATCGCCCCCAGTACCAACAATATCCACCAGGTGCTCGCCTTCTACGCGCACCGGTGTGACCAACTCGCGCATCACCTGTACGGCGGCGCTGATCTCGTCAATGGTCTCGCCCTTCATACGCAACGCCACTATAAATCCGGCAATCTGCGCGGGCGTCGCGCCGCCGGTCATAATCTGGCGCATCACCGCAACCATCTCGTCCTGCAACAGATGCCGGTTCTCAATCACTCTGGCAATCGCTTGTTGAATATCCATGTATCAACTTTCCAGAAAATTGCGCAGCAGATCGTGACCGTGCTGGGTCAGTATGGATTCCGGGTGAAACTGCACGCCTTCCAGGACGTACTCGCGGTGGCGGATACCCATTATTTCTTCCATCTCGCCATTTTCAGTTTCTGTCCAGGCGGTGACTTGCAGGCAGTCCGGCAGGCTCGCTTTCTCAATGACCAGAGAATGGTAGCGAGTCGCCTCAAACGGATTAGTCAAACCCTTAAACACGCCAACACCCTGGTGGTGAATCATGGATGTCTTGCCGTGCATTACCTGCCGCGCCCGTACGATGTTCGCACCGTAAGCCTGACCGATACTCTGGTGACCAAGACAGATTCCCAGCAGGGGTATTCGACCGGCAAAAGTGCTGACGGTTGCGACAGAAATTCCCGCCTCGTTGGGCGTGCAAGGACCCGGTGAAATCACAATTTTTTCGGGCGCCAGTGCCTCGATATCCGCGATCGATACCTCGTCGTTGCGCACCACCTTCACCTCCGCCTTGAGTTCGCACAGGTACTGCACCACGTTGTAGGTGAACGAATCGTAGTTGTCGATCATCAGTATCACAGCACTTCCCCCGATGATAAATTGCCCGGCGCAACCATGGCGGCGGCGCGAAACAGCGCCTGAGCTTTGTTCATGGTTTCCTGCCACTCGAGTTGCGGCACCGAGTCTGCGACCACACCGCCACCTGCCTGCACATGCAATATGCCATCCTTGATCACCCCGGTGCGAATCGCGATGGCGGTATCCATATTGCCATTCCAGGCCAAATAGCCAACCGCCCCGCCATAGATACCGCGTTTGACGGGTTCCACTTCATCGATAATTTCCATCGCGCGAATTTTTGGGGCGCCGCTCAGCGTGCCCGCGGGCAGTGTGGCGCGCAGCACATCGATCGCCGTAGTGCCTGGTTCAACTTCGCCGGTCACATTGGAGGTTATATGCATCACATGGGAAAAGCGCTCGACAATCATTTTTTCCGTCAACTTCACGCTACCGGTGCGCGCCACCCGCCCCACGTCGTTGCGTCCCAAATCGATCAGCATCAGGTGCTCGGCAATTTCCTTGGGGTCGGCCAGTAATTCCTGCTCCAACGCCAGGTCTTCGACGTCATCGTGGCCGCGGCGGCGGGTGCCGGCTATGGGCCGCACCGTCACCTGCCCATCTTCGAGGTGGGCGAGTATTTCCGGCGAGGAACCGACAATCTGAAATTCCCCCAGATCGAGAAAGTACAGATACGGCGAAGGATTCAGGCAGCGCAGGGCACGATACAGGTTGACCGGTTCAGCTTGAAAAGGCGCCGACAGGCGTTGCGATGGCACTACCTGCATCACATCACCGGCAAGCACATACTCTTTAATATGTTCCACCACCTCTTCATAACGCTGCTGCCCAAAACTCGAAGTAAACGCAGAATCCGGCAACCCAGGAGCATCCAATGAAATCTTGCCCAGCTCGGGTAGCGGTACCCGCAGGCCTGCTTCGAGTTGGTCCAGCCTGGTTTGCGCCTGCTTCCAGGCCGTGGGTTGCGTGGGGTCGGCGTGCACCACAAAAATCAGTTTGCCCAGTAGATTGTCAAACACCAGCACTTCATCGGACACCATCAGCAATATATCCGGCACGCCGAGGGTATCCGGGGGACAGCTCGCGGCCAAGCGCGGCTCCACATAGCGCACGGTGTCGTAGCCAAAATAGCCCACCAGGCCGCCGGTAAATCGAGGCAGCCCCGGTAGTTGCGGCATATGGAAACGGGCGTGAAACTGTTCCACCTCGCCGAGGGGATCGTCGGTTACGCGACTGACCTCCACCCTGCCGTCCCGCTCGATAATCAACTGGTCTCCCTGGATTTTGAGTACGGTGGCACAGGGCAGTCCGATCAGGGAGTACCGCCCCCACTTTTCACCGCCCTGCACTGATTCCAGCAGGTAGGTATAGCGGCCGCGGGCCAACTTGAGGTAGCAGGATAGCGGTGTTTCGAGGTCGGCGAGTACTTCACGCACCACCGGAATACGGCTGTAGTTCTGTGTGGCCAGGGCGGCAAATTGTTCAGGCGTCATAGCCATTCCTTAATATGAACGCTTAGCTATCGGGGAAAAACTATTGAGGTGTGCCATAGCGGCACAGGGGATTACCCGCGTGGCCATCGCCAGCGGGCAAAGGAAGAAATGTTTTGATCCCGATTGCCGAAAATCACCTGAAACTCCAACTGTGAGGCCCGCATTCTAATCGATTTGCCCAGTTCGGAAAACCACCCTCAGGCAACTGCTAACGCAGCGCGCATGGCCGCGATGGCAGCTGCGTAATCTGGCGCGCCAAAAATTGCCGAGCCAGCGACAAAAGTGTCGGCCCCCGCCGCAGCGATTTGTCCGATATTGGCGGCAGTAACACCGCCGTCCACCTGCAGGCGTATATCGCAGCCACTGTCGTCGATTAACACGCGTGCTTCGCGCAGCTTGGCGAGGGTTTCTGGAATAAATTTTTGGCCACCGAACCCTGGGTTAACGGACATCAGTAACAGGATATCCAGTTTGTCGAGCACGTGGCGCACCGTTTGCAGACCAGTGGCTGGGTTCAGTACCAAACCGGTTTTGCAACCCAGTTCCCGCGCTAGTTGCAGCGAGCGGTCGATATGTCGGGACGCCTCGGGATGAAACGTAATCCAGGAGGCCCCAGCCTCAGCGAACATGCGAATCAGATCATCGACGGGTTCGACCATCAAATGCACATCAATCGGCGCGCTGATCCCGTGTTTGCGCAGCGCCTGGCACACCATCGGGCCAATGGTAAGATTCGGCACGTAGTGATTGTCCATCACATCGAAGTGCACCACATCAGCTCCAGCGGCCAGCACGGCGTCCACCTCTGCCCCGAGGCGCGCAAAATCCGCAGACAGAATCGAAGGGGCGATAAGGTAATCTTGCATACCAGAACTCATTTTTTTGAGCACACCACTATGCCGAACAAGCCTCAGAGGTGCAACACAAACCCACCGCGCGAAATGTCAAACCGGGGCTTGCGCTGGCGTTACCCTGTTGGTGAATCGGAAGCCGTCTGCGATGATAACGCCTGACGCACAGCGCTCGTTTTTCGCAACAGGCCTGGGCCGCGATACAGTCACCGTGGAAATACTTGTTATGGCCCTAACCCCAACACCTGCTGCCGCAACCCACATTAGCGCACAGGCGCTGGACGCCATTGCTGGCCAACTGCCGCAACTTTCATTTGATGCAACCCAGGACCCGGCGGTTACCGCAGCCGCGCGGGAATATTTACGCCACTATAATCTGCCACAAGACAGCAAACCGCTTCAGGACAGCCAACGTCCCGCTGCACAGAATCCGAACCCGCTAGCCAAAGAGCAACTCGCGCCACCCTGTATTCATCGCTGGGGAACCCTGCACACCGGCAACTATACAATCGCCTGCCACTACTGGCACCCGGTCGCGAGTGCCAGAGGAACGGTATTTCTGGTACATGGGTACTTCGATCACGTAGGCCTGTATGGGCATTTGGTGCGCTATCTACTCGCGCGCGACTATTCTGTGGTGGCTTTTGATTTGCCCGGCCATGGTCTATCCAGCGGCGAGCGCGTCAGCATTGCCAGCTTCGATCACTACGCCGATGTTTTCGACGCGGTGTTACAGCAGGCCGCCACGCACTTGCCACGCCCATGGAACGCGGTCGGTCAAAGCACTGGCGGGGCAATTATTCTTAAATACCTGTTGGAACACCGGGATCACAGGTCGCAATTTACGCAGATTGCCTTACTGGCGCCGTTAATTCATCCCTACCGTTGGGCGTGGAATAAGCTGGTGTATCTGGCGGCGCACCGCTTTATCGGGCGCATTGGTCGAAAATTTGTCGCCAATTCTGGCAATCGCGCATTTCTTCAATTTTTGTCGGGCCAGGATCCCCTGCAGGATCGCTACATACCCCTGGAATGGATCGGTGCGATGAAGCATTGGACCGAAACCTTTCGCCGCCTGCCGACCAATCCGTTTCCGGTGTGCATTGTGCAGGGCGACCAGGACACCACTCTTGACTGGCGCTACAACCTGAAAGCGCTGGCACACAAGTTTCCCAACGCAAAAATTCATATCGTGCCCGGCGCCCGTCACCATCTGGCCAATGAAACACCCGCATTACGGAATCAGGTTTTTGCCGCGATGGGCCTGTAAAACATCCCCACCAAAAACAGTTAAAACAGAACGCGACAGTGTACCGTGCCGTTAATCGCTTTCAATTCCTGTAACGCCCGCTCGCTGTATTCGGCGTCGACATCCACCACCACGTAGCCAATCTGTTCGTTGGTTTGTAAATATTGCCCGCTGATATTAATACCGTTGGCCGAAAATACCTGGTTTATGGCGCTTAGTATGCCCGGCACGTTGCGATGCACGTGCAGCAGGCGGTGGGAACCGGCGTGGGGTGGCAACGCCACCTGGGGAAAATTGACGGCGCTGGTGGTGGTACCGTTATCGCTATACTTGACCAGCTTTTCCGCCACTTCAGCACCGATATTCTCCTGAGCTTCTTCAGTGGAACCGCCGATATGGGGAGTCAGAATAACGTTGTCAAAAGCGCGCAGTGGCGACATAAATTCTTCGCTGTTGGATTTTGGCTCCGCAGGAAATACGTCGAGTGCTGCACCCCCCAGATGGCGATCCGCAAGCGCCTCGCACAGGGCATCGATCTCCACGACCTGGCCCCGCGCTGCGTTAATTAAAATGGCGCCCGGCTTCATCGCCCGCAACTGCTCGGCGCTCATCATATAGCGCGTTGCCGATGTGTCGGGCACATGTAACGACACCACATCACTGTCTCGCAACAGCGCATTAAGGCTGCCCACCTGAGCGGCGTTACCCAGCGGCAGGCGTGTCACCACGTCGTAAAAACGCACCCGCATACCCATTGCTTCGGCGAGCACGCTGACCTGGCTGCCAATATTACCGTAACCGATGATGCCG
>JBFJKD010000114.1:0-7044 GCA_041635095.1 Porticoccaceae bacterium | reverse complement strand
CGGAGGAAACCCGCCAGGAATTTGAAAAAATCTGGGCACTGGCCGATGTTGAGCTTAAAGCTTCGCGGTTGTAATGACGAAAGGTTACGAAAACATTTGGCGGCAGTGGCGGTCGGCCAGCTAACCTATCGGGCTGACCCGGCTGAGTCCACCGTCAACCACCAGATGGGCGCCGTTGATAAAGGTCGCTTCATCACAAGCCAAAAAACAAATGGCGTGGGCGATGTCTTGCGCTTTGCCCATGCGTCCAGCGGGAACTATTTTCGGGACGGAGTCGAGAATGCGAGCGGTTGCCGTGGCGGTGTAACTTTTTTCGATAATCGGCGTGTGGATAAACCCGGGTAATACCGCGTTATGGCGTACGCCCGGAACGGTTACGACGCAGTCCTCGGTAAACTTCCAGATGGCTGCTTTGGCCAGGCCGTAGGGGCAGGAATGGGACAGGGACATTTGTGCGGCTACCGAGGCGATATTCACCACCGAGCCGTTGCGGGAGGCGCGCAGTAACGTGGCGGCGTGTTTCACCATAAACACTGGACCTTTCACCAGAATATTCATCTGCAAATCGTAATTGTCTGCTTCGATAGTTTCCGGGTTGGCAAAGCGTGCGATACCTGCGTTATTAACCAATACGTCGAGTTGGCCGAGATCTTTTTTGATCATCGCCATCAATGGTTCGATTTGCGTAATGTCACCAGCATCACTGCAATAGGGGATAAACTGACTGCCTATATCCGCAGCTGCCTGAGCTAGCTCATCCTGGTTAATATCTGTGCCGACCACGGTGGCACCTTCGGCAACCAGTTGTCTCGCCGTCGCCAGGCCAATCCCTGAGGCTGTGCCAGTAATTAACGCTACTCGCCGTTTGAAACGCATTGTGTGACTCCTGTGCGATGGGGTGCGTAGTTGGAGTCGCTATTATAACGATAATATATGAGCGCTTGCGCCGGACACTAACCATAATTCGTAGTAGAGTGAGCCGAACAAAAAAACTTGGAAATACGACTGCCGAGTTTATACTGGGATGCAGAACAGATATGTTCGTTGATCACCAAAGCCGGAACGACATATTGCAAAGACCCCGATAACCAATACAAATGGGAGATCATGCCGATGATTAGCACAGTGTGGGCAAGAAAAATTACCGTCGCGAATTTAGTGGTATGGGCGTTAGTCGGCTGGGCCTGCTCGGCGTTAGCAGAAGATTGCGTGCCCACCAAATGGGGTGCGGACGATGAAATTGGCGCTGCGAATTTAATTACGCCACAGAGCGTCAAGCTTGCAGCGCAGTTGATCAAGCGCGGTAAGACTCACCACCTGGGTGTGATCATCGACAAGGATACCCCGGCGTTTGGTCCGCGCACCATGAATTTACAGATCGTTCAGCCCGGGCAGGAGTGGGGACGTCACGCGTTTGAAAATGGATTTAACTACAACGACGATATGTTTCAGGGCTGGTTTGGCATCGGCTCGCAACTGGACGGCTTGGGGCATGTGGGGCAACACGGTATCTTTTATAACTGCACCGAGGGCAAGGATTTGGTCACGACTACCGGTGTCACGCGATTTGGGATTGAGAAAGTGCCGCCCATCGCTGCGCGGGGCATCATCCTCAATATGGCCGATTATTTTAAGGTGGATTATCTAAAAGCCGGGCAGGTGTTTACGGTGGCAGATGTCAAAGCCGTGGTCAAACGGCAGGGCACGCCGATTCAGGCTGGCGATGTGGTGTTGTTTCATACCGGCTGGACGGAACACATGATGACGCAAAACCCGCAAGTATGGGGCTCGTCGGAGCCAGGTATTGCCGAGGAGGTAGCCACCTATCTTGCCAGTCAAAATGTGCTGGCCGTGGGTGCCGATACCTGGGGTGTAGATCCGGTGCCGCCGGAAAAGCCGGGGCGTATCTTTCAGGGGCATATTACGTTGCTGCTGAAAAATGGTATTTATTTGTTTGAGACCATGAACACCGGGCCGCTGGTGCGCGACAACGCCCTGGAATTTTTCTTTGTATTTGGACCACCCCGCGTGCGCGGTGCGGTGCAGGCCCTGGCCGATCCCATCGCAATTTATTGAGTGCGGATGTAGTCATGGATTCACTTCGACTTTGGGCGTGGTTTTTTCTCGTACTGTATGTGATCGCCATGCTGGGCTTTGGCTACCTGGGTATGCGTCAGGTTAAAAACAGCGACGATTTTTCCACCGCGCGGGGTGGCTACGGACTATTTTTTCTGGCCTTTGCGATGACCGCCACGACCGCGTCCGGGGCAACCTTTCTGGGTATTCCGGGCCTAGGTTACCGTTACGGGTTACCCGCCCTTGGTTACGCGTTGGTCTATCCGGCGGCGGTTTATCTGGGGGTATGGCTGTGTTTCAAGCAGGTGCAAAAAGCTGGCAACACGTTCAGCAATCGTTCCATTCCCGAGTTTATGGGTGACCGCTATCAGTCAGAGGCGCTGCGTCTGATCGTTGCGGTCTTTTCCGTGGTTTTGCTGTTTTACCTGGCGGCGCAACTGGTTGCCGGTCTGGTGATGTTCGAACAAATGCTGGGCCTGAATGCGCAGACGGCGCTGGGAGTCACCACCTTGGTATTGCTGGGTTATGTAGTGCTCGGTGGCGCCCACGCGGATATTCTGACGGATGGGGTTCAGGGCGCGATGATGCTGGGTCTGGCGGTGGCGGTGATCGTAATTTTTTTTGCGGGTGTGGGTGTCGAGGGGGGCTTTAGCGGCATGCTCAATCGCCTCCAGGAACTGGACCCGAACACCGTCGGCATCCTGTATCCCGGTGCGACGATCTTTGATTCCTACTGGGATTTCACCGCGATTTTTCTGGCCCATCTGTCACTGGGTATGCTGCCGCATATCGGCAACAAAATTTGGGCATTGAAAGCAGGGGTGGGGCGCTCCAAATTTATCGCGCTGTGTTTATTGTTCGGCTTGATATTGGCGTCCATGGTGCTGGGTGGTGTATTGGCACGGGCGGTACTCGGCGACAGTTTGCTCGCGTTGCCTGGCGGTCCCAATCAGGCTATTCCCGCACTTTTCGTGGCGCTGTTCCCCGTATGGCTGGCGGCGCTGTTGGGCATCGCCATTCTGTCCGCGATTATGTCCACGGCGGATGGGCTGGTCATTTCCACTTCACAGGTATTTGCCAATGATATTTATCGCCGCACGCTGGTTAAGGTTCTGCACCCCCATGCCACGGATGCGCAGATCGACCACAATGTGCTGCGCATCAGTCGCTGGTCAATTGTTGTGGTGCTGGTCGGCGCCGCGCTGCTCGCCTGGCAGTCACTGGGTCAAAACATTGCATTGATGGTGTGGGTTGGCCTCGGCGGGATGATGGCCGCCCTGGCTGGTCCATTGATTCTTGGCGTGTTTTGGCGTGGTGTAACCAAACAGGGCGCGATCTGGGGTTTTATCGCTGGCGCCGCGACCTTTACCTTGCTGAGCAATGCCGGACTGCCAGACGGGGTAGAGACGGGCGACGCGCTGCAACAACTGCTTTTCTGGGTACATAATCAGGCCGACAACCCGTTTGCCTGCGCAACCGTTGGCGAAGGGGTTTCGATACTGGTAACTGTTGCGGTATCGCTGGTTACTCCCCGCCTGTCCGACAGTCATCTGGATCAGGTATTCGGCACGACAACCACGCGCTCCGTTGGGTAAGGGAACGTTTGTTGGTGTGCGTTTTATACGGCGGGGTGCCGCGTATGCCACTCGGTCGCCTGTTCGTAAGCGTGGCCGATTCGGCATAACATTGGTTCACTGAGGTGCTTGCCCATCAACTGCATCGTCAGTGGTAAACCGTCTTCGGACACGCCACAGGGCAGCGCCAGGGCAGGCGTGCCGGCAAGATCTGCGGGAAAGGTAAAGCGCGGTCGAATCGACGCCATCACCGGATCAGAAGCGCCCATACCTCCGTAGGGAACGTCCCGTGAGGCGATAAAGGGCGCTCCCCCAGCGGGCGTGGCGATGGCATCCACGTTGGCTAGGACACCGCGTAAGCGGTCGTTAAAGTCGGCGCGCAACCGGGATGCGTCTACGTATTGCTGATCGGTGACGGCGGCGCCCATGGCCAGGAATTCCCGCAGATACTCGCCATAGTGTTCGGCCCGGCTGGGGTAATTGGCGCGGTGCGCGGCCTGTGCTTCGTAGGCGCACAGCGCAAACCAGGCTTCCACCATCGCATCGGGAAAATCTGGCATCTCCACTTCGACGATTCGCGCTCCCAGCCGCTCAAGTTCAATCAGTGCAGTTTGGATTGCTGTCGACAGTGTGGTGCTCATATTGTGCGTCGCGTACAGGCGATCAAATCCGATACGCAACCCGGCGACACCTTTCTGCAATTCGTCGCGCATGTTGGGGACCGGGGCTTGCAGCGATGTGGGGTCGTTGGCGTCGTACCCGGCGATGGCTTCTAGTACTAGCGCGGCATCTGCAACGCGGCGGGTCATGGGCCCGACATGGTCCAGCGAGGGTGCCAGAGGGAGTATCCCGTAGCGGCTTACCCGGCCATAGGTGGGTTTCAGCCCGACGATGCCGTTGGCCAGGGCGGGAAAGCGGATGGAGCCCCCCGTGTCGGTGCCGAGGGAGGCATAACAAAGTCCCGCGGCGGTTGCCACGCCGGAGCCACTGGAGGACAAACCGGGCCAATAATCCGCGTGCCAGGGATTGACCGGAATGTGGAAATCCCGGTGATAGCCAATCAGGGCACCTTCCGTCAGGTTCAGTTTGCCGAGTAACACCGTGCCAGCTCCGGCGAGTCGGGTGACGACGGTGGCGTCGTAATCGGGCACAAAGTTCGACATAAAACTGTGCCCGCCGGTGGTGGCGGCATTGCGGGTATAGGCGAGATCCTTGACTGCTACTGGAATGCCGTGCAGTGCTCCGCGGTAGTTTCCGGCCGCGATGTCCTGTTCAGCCCGTTGCGCCGCGGCCAGAGCCTGCTCGGCCATCACTGTGATATAGCTATGCAGGTTGGCATCAACGGTGGTGATGCGGTTCAGCATCCGTTGCGTCAGTTCGACCGGTGACAAGTCGCCGCACTTGATCAGCGCGGCGACCTCAGTCAGACCGGCGTAGTGGATGCTTTCAATATCCGTGTTGGTTGAGTCCTTCGACACAGCCCGCTCCATATCCAGAGACGATTTCGCATGTTAAGCCAAAAAGGGGTGTTCAGGGTTGTTTTTGGGTGCACAAGCCACGCCTCCAGGCTGGTGCATGCGGAGCGGTACGGTCGGCTGGATCAAGGAACGAGGGCGGTGGTTTGGTTCAGTAAAAAGATGCGCTATTTCCAGTACCGTTAGCCGGTGAATAACTGATACGCGCCGTACACAACCGCGGACACCACGATAATTAATATGGCGCGGCCGGCGCCATAATCTCGCGGCGGGGTGCGCCGTGTCACGCTGTCTGGATGCGCAGCGATATAGCTATCGACAACGTCTGCGGCTTCCTTCAGCCCCAGTCCGTGCAGTTCCCGCAGGCGCTTGATAGCTTCCACTTTGCGATTGGCGTGGAGAGCCTGTACGACCTCAGTGGGCAATTCGGATGGGGTTGCCATTTTCAGGTTCCACTAAACTTTTTTGACAAATTGTGATTTCAGTTGCATCGCCCCAATGCCGTCGATTTTGCAGTCGATATCGTGATCACCTTCCACCAGGCGAATATTCTTCACCCGAGTGCCAATTTTTACCACCAGCGACGAGCCTTTGAGTTTGAGGTCCTTGATCACCGTTACCGTATCACCATTGCTCAGGACATTTCCGTTGGCGTCCTTAACAACAGGTCCACTATCGTTATTCTCTGCTACTGCATTTTGGGGCCATTCGTGGCCACATTCCGGGCAGACGTACATAGTGCCATCCGCGTAGGTATATTCGGAATTACATTTTAAACACTTGGGCAGATCGGTCATTGGTTGTCCGGTTATGCTTGGGAACTGACTATTCTATCAGCCAAATTACGTCTAGCCGCCAGATTATGGACTAGTCCTCCGCGCATGCGGATCGGCTGGCTCTGGGCTCTCCGGATCCTCGATCCGTTGGACCGGCCCACCGCCGCCCGGAACGGTATTGCACCGTTCGGTCGAACCACGGCTCGTGAATACCGGGATGTTCTCGTGAGTCATCGCACGCACCCCCACAAAAAAACCACCGTGAAGGTGGTTTTTGGGAGATGGCGCACCCGAGAGGATTCGAACCTCTGACCTCTGCCTCCGGAGGGCAGCGCTCTATCCAGCTGAGCTACGGGTGCTGGAAAAACAGGGTGGCTAGCTTACTCGCCAAGCGAGTCCGAGTCCATGGCTGGATGATATTAATAAGCTGGGATATGGCTTCAGAACGCCGCAGGCCGGATTGATTTTTGGCAGTGTATTCCACGCGGACACTTGGGAATACCGTACTACCGTGCCTGGGTTCGGCTCCAACAGAAAATGCGGGTGGTAGCGATGGCCTGCTAATTTGGGGTTCCTGATGGTGCAGCACAGGGAGTTCGTACAGCAAAACGCACAATTATGGTGCACTGTAACCGTGAAAGCGTAGGAATCATCAGATAAGTGCGGCTTTGTGGTATTGGCACGACTTGTGCTTAAGTGAGTGTGTATAGCCGGTTCAGGTGGGTTTGAAGAATGGAAACATCAGCCGCCCCGGTTGTTGAGGGAAGTTTTATTGTAAGGCAGCAGTAGCCTGGCGCAGTTCGGCGTTCTCCAGCGCAGAATCGAGTCGGCAAAACAGAGTATCCATGGAGAGTATCCATAGAGAGTATCCATAGCGCGCACACTCAAGTACGCACACATTAAGAGGAATACAACATGGCTATAGCAAACAAGGGTTTGATTCTGGCGGCAATGATGGCGTTATCCCCAGCTGCGACAATGGCGGCGGAAGTTTCCGGGAATGTCACGCTCACCAGCGACTACCGATTTCGCGGAATTTCTCAGTCGGATACCGATCCGGCGCTCCAGGGTGGATTTGACGTGGCCTTCGACAGTGGCTTTTATCTGGGCGTGTGGGGCTCTAACGTCGACTTTGGCACCTCG
>JBFJKD010000113.1:0-7091 GCA_041635095.1 Porticoccaceae bacterium | reverse complement strand
GCAGTTAGTCTTTTAGTGGTTAACATCATATATTTCACATAACGAATTGATTTAAATAGGTTTTATGAAAGACCCAGTTGGGAGAGTCTCGTGACAGAACAGCGTAATAACGGGGATAATAGCAAACTCCTTTATTGCTCCTTTTGCGGCAAGAGCCAGCACGAAGTGCGCAAGCTTATCGCAGGCCCGTCGGTGTTTATCTGCGACGAATGTGTCGACCTGTGTAACGATATTATTACCGAGGAAATTCAGGACGCGCAGACCCAGGGGAGCAAGGACAAACTACCCAGTCCGGAAGAGATTAAGGGGATTCTCGACCAATACGTGATTGGTCAGCAACGCGCCAAAAAAGTATTGGCGGTTGCGGTGTACAACCATTACAAACGTTTACAACTGGGCGACAAGGCCGCGCGCGGTGACGTGGAGTTGGGCAAAAGCAATATTCTGATGGTGGGTCCCACTGGCAGTGGAAAAACGCTGCTGGCCGAGACGCTCGCGCGGTTACTGAACGTGCCCTTTACCATCGCCGATGCGACTACGCTGACCGAAGCGGGTTATGTTGGTGAAGACGTTGAGAACATTATTCAGAAACTCCTGCAAAAGTGCGACTACGATGTAGAAAAGGCACAGCGCGGGATTGTCTATATTGATGAAATCGACAAGATTTCCCGTAAGTCCGACAACCCTTCTATTACCCGGGATGTATCTGGCGAAGGCGTTCAGCAAGCCCTGTTAAAGCTGATCGAGGGTACGGTTGCGTCGGTGCCGCCGCAGGGTGGTCGCAAACATCCACAGCAGGAATTCCTGCAGGTTAACACCGCCAATATTCTGTTTATCTGTGGTGGTGCGTTTGCGGGTCTGGAAAAGGTTATTCAGGAACGCTCTGAAAAAGGCGGTATTGGCTTTAGCGCGAGTGTTAAAAGTAAGGCGAACGAGCGCAATATTGGCGAAACATTGGCCGAACTGGAGCCGGAGGACTTGATTCGCTACGGTTTGATTCCAGAGTTTATCGGCCGTTTACCGGTTATTGCGACGCTTGAGGAGCTGGATGAAGAAGCACTGATCAACATATTAATCGAGCCCAAGAATTCTTTGCTCAAGCAGTATGGGGCGTTATTTGAAATGGAGGGCGTGGAGTTGGACATTCGGCGCGACGCGCTGGAAGCCATTGCCGGAAAAGCGATTAAGAGAAAGATTGGCGCGCGCGGGTTGCGCTCGATTATTGAAAATGTGTTGCTCGACACCATGTACGAGACGCCGTCCAAGCGCGATCTGTGTAAGGTGGTTATCGACGCTGCGGTGATCAATGGCGAATCGGAACCGTTGCTGGTATACGAAAATACTGAAAAGGCAAAAGTGGTGAGGGAAGAGAGTAACTAAAAAAGGGGCCGGGAGGCCCCTTTATTCTTAGATGCCCTTGTTTTTGGGCTGTGTAACCCCACTATAAGCGGATAACCTACCCGGCGTTCGGACTCCAGTCCGAAATGAGGTCAGCATGGCTAAGGACGACGATCAAACTGGCGCGACACTGCAACTACCCCTGTTACCCCTGCGGGATGTGGTGGTGTATCCGCATATGGTCATTCCGCTGTTTGTGGGCCGCGATAAATCCATTCTTGCACTGAATCAAGCTATGGCCCAGCAAAAGCAGATACTGCTGGTTGCCCAGAAAGACGCTGCGCAGGACAACCCCGCTACGGAAGATGTGTACCGCATTGGCACCCTGGCCACCGTGTTACAGATGTTGAAATTACCCGATGGTACGGTCAAGGTACTGGTGGAAGGGGTTGCGCGGGTCGAGCTCAGCAATGTTAAGGAGCTGGCGGATTATTTTGTTGCCGATTTTGCGCAGATTGGCAGTGAAGATATTGGTGACACGGAAGCGGATGCGTTGATGCGTGCTCTCAATAGTCAGTTTGAACAATACGTTAACCTCAGCAAGAAAATTCCCTCGGAAGTCGTTACTACGGTCGGCGGTGTGGATGAGCCTGGTCGCCTCGCGGACACCATTGCTGCACACATGGCGCTGACGCTAGACCAAAAGCAGGAAATTCTTGAAATCGCCGACGAGGGTGCTCGTATAGAGCACTTACTGGCCATGATGGAGGCGGAGCTGGATGTGTTCCAGGTCGAGCAGAAAATTCGTGGCCGCGTTAAAAAACAAATGGAGAAAAGCCAGCGCGAGTACTACCTCAACGAACAAATGAAAGCGATCCAGAAGGAACTTGGAGAAATTGACGAGGTACCCAACGAGATAGAGCAGCTCGAAGCCAGGGTGCGCGATGCGGGTATGCCCAAGGCGGCGTTGGAAAAGACCCGAGCGGAGCTCAACAAACTCAAAATGATGTCGCCCATGTCGGCGGAAGCGTCGGTGGTGCGCAGCTATATCGACTGGATGGTCAGCGTGCCGTGGAAAAAACGGACCAAGGTACGCCACGATCTAGTACGCGCGGAGGCGACGCTTAACGAAGATCATTACGGGTTGGACGAAGTCAAGGAACGGATTCTGGAGTTCCTGGCGGTGCAAATGCGCGTCAAAAAATTAAAGGGCCCGGTATTGTGCCTGGTTGGTCCACCTGGGGTTGGTAAAACATCACTGGGTGAATCTATTGCGCGGGCCACGGGTCGCAAATTTGTGCGTATGTCGCTTGGCGGCGTACGGGACGAGGCGGAGATTCGCGGGCATCGGCGCACATATATTGGCTCGTTGCCTGGTAAATTGGTACAAAAAATTGCCAAGGCTGGGGTCAGAAACCCGCTGTTTCTGTTCGATGAAGTTGACAAAATGGGTATGGATCACCGCGGAGATCCGGCGTCTGCTTTGCTGGAGGTGCTCGACCCGGAACAGAACAACTCGTTCAACGATCACTATCTCGAAGTCGATTACGATCTGTCCGAAGTGATGTTTATCTGCACGTCAAATTCGTTGAATATTCCTGGTCCACTGCTGGATCGAATGGAAGTTATTCGTATTCCTGGTTATACCGAAGACGAAAAAATCAATATCGCCAGCAAGTATTTGCTGCCTAAACAACGCAAGGCCAACGGCCTGAAAGACAACGAATTGTTACTGGACGACACGGCGATTCGCGATATCGTACGTTACTATACGCGCGAGGCCGGCGTGCGCGGACTGGAGCGGGACATCGCCAAAATATGTCGCAAGGTCGTGACACGCCATGTCAAGGACAATAACCAGACGGCTATGCACGTGACGCCGACTGAGCTGGAAGACTTGCTCGGGGTGCGCAAGTTTGACTTTGGTCGCGCCGGAAAAAAAGATCAGATGGGCCAGGTGACTGGGCTGGCGTGGACGTCGGTGGGCGGTGAGCTTCTGACAATCGAGGCGTCGGCGGTGCCCGGAAAAGGTGTGCTAAAAAAAACCGGGCTTCTGGAAGCAGTCATGCAGGAGTCCATTGACGCAGCGTTAACCGTAGTACGCAGTCGCGCGCAACGTCTTGGCATTGCTCGAAATTTTCACGAGAAAAACGATTTACACATCCATGTGCCAGAGGGTGCGATCAAAAAGGATGGTCCCAGCGCCGGTATTGGCATGTGCACGGCATTTGTGTCGGTGCTGACCGGCATTCCAGTGAAGGCTAATGTCGCTATGACCGGTGAGATTACCCTGCGTGGTCAGGTGTTGAAAATTGGCGGGCTTAAGGAGAAGCTGCTTGCCGCGCACCGGGGCGGAATTGAAACGGTGATCATCCCTTTGGAGAACGCTCCAGATCTTAAGGAGATACCGGACAATATCAAGGCAGATTTGGATATTCGCCCGGTCGAATGGGTCGATCAGGTGCTGGAAATCGCCCTGCAACATATGCCCAGTCCGATGACCGATGAAGAGTACCAAAAGAGTGCGCCAGAATCAGCTGGTGACACCGCCACTGATGAAAATTCCGCGACAAGAATCAGCGCTCATTAACGAAATTGGTCGAACTTGCTTGACCACTTCGTGGTCGAGTTGGTATAAAGTGGCGGCACGGCAGGGGCGGTGTAATGGCCTTGGCGATAGCTGCGTTATGTATGTTTGATAGCGGTAACCAATTGTAATGAATCATAACGAAGGGGAAAAAAGTGAATAAGTCAGAATTGATTGATGCCATCGCCGAAGCTTCCGATATTTCAAAATCTTCTGCCGGGCGCGCACTCGAGGGGGCCATCGATGCGGTGCTTGGGGCGCTTAAAAAAGGTGATCCGGTAACGCTGGTTGGTTTTGGCACGTTTGCTGTTAAACATCGCCCAGCGCGTAAAGGACGCAATCCTCAGACTGGTGCAGAAATTCAGATTTCTGCCGCGAATGTGCCTGGCTTCAAGGCTGGTAAAGCGCTCAAGGATGCGGTCAACAGCTAAACAGTACGCTGCTGCCGAGTTGGGACAGGTTATTGATCTTCGCTAAGTAATGGACTTCAAAAGGCGCAAAATGCTGCGCCTTTTTTCGTTTTGTCAGGATAATTTTCCAGGAAATGGTCATGTTGCAGGATATTCGCGAGAACATGCGAGGCGTAACAATTTTCATTGTTGGTCTCATTATTATTCCGTTTGCCTTTGTTGGCATTGAGACGATGTTTTATAGCGGCAGTGCGGTGGAAACTGCGGTGAGCGTCGATGGGGAAGCGATTACCAAGTACGAAATCGACCGCGCGGTGGAGATGCAAAAAGCACGTATTCTGGAGCAGTTGAAGGACATTGATCCGGCCTTGCTCGATAGTGAGCGTCTACGCGGACCGGTAGTCGAACGACTTATTCGCGAAAAGGCGCTGGAGCAAGCGGCCCAGTCCAGGGGTATGGGCGTGTCGAGTGCGACTATCGCCGAGATATTGCAGTCCGCGCCTGCGTTTCAGAGCAACGGCCGTTTCGATCGCGAGCGCTTTGAGTTTGGGATTCGCCAGATGGGCTTTACGCCAGCCTCCTATCGGACATTTTTGAACGGACAACTGTTAATCAATCAGTTCGCCAATGGCGTGGCCGCCACGGGCTTTACTACCACCCCCGAACTGGAAGCTCTAACGGCGGCCATAGAACAAACAAGAAACTTTTATTATCTGACGGTGCCATTGGCGGCGGTACTCGAAACAATCGAACTTTCGCTGGAGCAGATTGAAGCCTACTATGCCGAAAACCAGGCAGCGTTCCAGACCGAAGAAACGGTGCAGTTGGACTATATCGAGCTGCGCATTGAAGATTTACTCAGCGAAGTCAGCGTGGATGAAACGATGCTGCGCGAGCAATTTGACGCTGAAGTGGCGGCCACGGAGGTGGCCAAACGACTGCATGTAGCCCATATTTTGATTGAAAAAAAATCTGACGGCAGTCACCAGAAAGTGCTCTCTGATATTCAGGAGCAGCTCGCGGCGGACGCGGATTTTGCCGATCTGGCACGTCGTTACAGTGTCGATTTGGGTAGTTCAGAACAGGGTGGTGATCTCGGATTTGTGAGCCCCGGAACTTTTCCCGATGCATTTGAAGCAGCGGTGAAACAGTTGCAGGTCGGCGCCGTATCCGCTCCAGTTGAAACGGATAGCGGTTTTCATCTTGTGAAATTGCTGGCGCAGGAAGCAGGTAAGCCGGCGGTATTTGATGAGCAAAAGGAGCGCCTTGAGCGGGAAGTCAGAATGCGTCTGGCCACCGAACTGTTTCCCGCGAAACTGGAAATGCTCAAGGATCAAACCTATAACGTCGAGCAGTTGCAGGATGTCGAGGGCGGGCTGGGTTTACCGGTAAAAACCTCGCAGCCGTTCACCCGCAGCGGAGGAGAAGGCATCGCAGCTTACCCGGATGTGGTGCGGGCAGCATTTAGTGACGGTGTGCTGCAACAACGGTACACCAGCGAGGCGCTCGAACTGGGTGACGGCCATGTGGTGGTAGTCAAGCTACGCAAACACACGCCGGTTGCAACCTTGCCGCTTGAACAGGTACGTGAACGTATTGTAGATGCGCTAAAAAAGACACGCGGGCAGGTATTGTTAGCGGCGCAGGCGCAGGATCTGGCGCAACAGGTGCGCTCTGGAAAGAGTGTCGAGGAGGTGGCGCGGCTGGCACAGCTGGAGTGGCAGGTGAGCCTAGATACCCCGCGCTTTGGTGACGCCAATCCGGAAATTACTAATAAAATATTTGCCGTTCCGGCCCGCGCCAGTCTGCCGGTGATCGAAGTTTTTCCTGTTGATTCCGGGGACTACATCGTTGCAGCGGTAACGGCAATAAAACCTGGCGAATTGACGTCACTCGCACCTACTCAGCGGGCTAATCTGCAGTCGTCCTGGGCAAGTTCGTCTGCCGCGCGGGAATATCAGGGCTATGAGTCCGCGCTGCTGGAAGACGTCGATATAGAACGACAGGATTAACCCGGAGAATCAGAGTCGCAAAAATAATTTCAGTTGCTGGCCTGGCACCAGAAGATTGTGGGTGCGCAGGTCATTCCACTGCAGGATGTCGCGGATCGCGATCTGGAAGGTGCGCGATATGTTGAACAGAGAGTCACCTGGCTGCACTTCGTAGTTCACCTGGCGAACGGTTTGCGGTTGGTTGCCGCGTTGGGCAATGACTAATACCTGTCCTGGCCGTAAGATCGCTGTGGGAATCAGCTTGTTGTTACGAGCCAACAGGTTTGAATCGACTTTGAAACGCCGTCCGATACGCCACAGATTGTCCCCTTCTTTGACTATATAATCGGTCGTCTGGGTTGCATTGGGTGCTTTGGCGAGCAATGTGGCTGTCGGCCCATTTGTCTGGGACTCAGTGCTCGACGATTGCGCTGCGTCACTGGCCTGTGCTTGTAATCTGTGATCCAGTCTGTCCAGACGCGCCAGAAAAAGTGGCGCTGCGTCGCCGACGTAAACTTGTGGGTTACCCGTGTCACGAGTAGGCCATGGAGAGCGCAAAAAAACTGACTCATCGAAGAGGAGACGGCCGCGTAGACGGCGCAACTGACGGAAGACCCACGAGGACGGGGGCCTGTGGAACCATCTACTGCGTCTTGCTGACGCGATCATGGTTCCCCCCGTGTTCTAGAAACTGCGGAAGGGATTAACTCACCGGGGAAGCTTTAGCAGGGACACTTCCCCCGTACTTGGCGGACACCCCGTATC
>JBFJKD010000112.1:0-7094 GCA_041635095.1 Porticoccaceae bacterium | reverse complement strand
GCCGCACCACATCTATCGCCCACAACCAGCCTAACGCTACGCTGATATATACACCACCGTACGCGGCATACACCCGGCCTGCGGCATGGGGGTGCAAGGTTAACAGCCAGACGAATAACGCGAGGCTAAGTGCGGCTGGAGCCAGCAGCCACATTGAGCGCCCCTGTTTGAGCCACAGATACGGTAGATAACAGCCCACGATTTCCGCAATAGCCGTTACACCGAAGAGAGTAAATGTTTTGAGAATTTCCACGTTACGACCCCTTGTACAATTTTTCCCGTAAAAATCAGTCCACCGTGCTTAGCGTCGAATCACCACATATATTTCCATTCGATGGCCGGTACCGCACACCAGAGAGCAAAGGATATATCGCGGGCCGCATCGATTCGAAATATTTATCCAAGGTCGTGTGCTAACAGGCAACGTTTAAATCGCGCGGTAATTGGCAAGCCCAGTTTGTCGGTGGAATATATTTTTGTTTTAGCCACCTCTTGTCCCGCGACAGCAGCCGCTTTCCAGGTAATTGCTAACCCAGTGATCCATGCGCGTCGGCGCGCCTGGCCAGCTCATTTTCCGCCGCGCTACGCAACCGCTCCACAATCGCGTCCCGAGCGTCGAGGGTCAGGCCACGGGTGGGAATAGCCTTAAGCAAATGAATCTCGATGTGACCCGGCCGCAAACGCCAGCCGCCGGGGGGCAATACCTCCCGTCCGCCGTGTATCAGCATGGGCAGGATGGTCGCCTGCGCGCCGATGGCCAGCACTGCCGGACCTTTCTTATAGGGTAACAAACGTCCATCTGAACTGCGCGCACCCTCGATACTGATCATCGCATGCTCACCGCCCTGTAGACGACGCATAGCGCGCTCGATGCCGCGTTTTGCCTGCCATTTCCACTGACGGACTATAACCGGGTCGCCCATAAGCGCCCGAGCACAGCCAAACAATGGCATCAACGCGTACTCTATATTGATAACCACAAAGATAGGCGGGAGGCACATCATGCAAATAAGGCCTTCGGCGATATTGGATTGATTGAGCCAGACGTACAGCTGCGGTGATGGCACTACTTCACTTTGATTGTCATCGCGCAGGGAATAGGTGACGCCAAAAATTCGACAGGCCACTTTCACCCAGTTGCGATAAATGCGGTAGGCCAACGGTCGGGAAAAAGCGCACACCATCAACAAAGGCAGAAAATGCACCCACGAATTGATAAAACTCGCAATCCAGCGCGCAACGCTTGGCCAGAACGGCGGCGGCTCAGATATTAGCTGCATCGTTTATTCGCAATTTGCGCATGCCCGGCAACGGATGGGGGTGTATCGGGTTTGCAGCCTCACTTGCGCGGCGTTATTTATTTAGCCTTCGCCACGGGCAACTTTAGCCGCCCATTCTTCCATGGTGAGGGTGCCGCCGGACAACGCCGTTTTACCGGTATCTTTCGGCGGCAGCGCATCCTGTAAAAAATCAATGCGTTTCCATTCCGCGTAGGGCGTTTCGCAGGCCGCTTTGGGGACGTAGCGGGAGGTAGCGAGTTTCTGGTATTTGTGAATATAACGCGGGCAGTTAATCCAGGTTTGGGACACCGCGACGCGAATAATCATATCGGCTTCGGGGTATTCGGCAAGCAACGCGTCTTCAGTGTGGGCAGACGCGACCCCCTGTATGCGCATGCGCAGGGGATTTTCAAAGTCCATCAACAACAGGCCGACATGGGCGTTGGCGCAGATATTGCCCATGGAAAAGAACATGCCGTTGCCATCGTAGTTCGGAAACGCAATGGTGCGATCATCCAGCACGCGCACAAACCCGATATCGCCACCCTTATAGGACACCGTAGGTCGACCCTGATGATCCACCGTGGAGAGGAAAAACATATCCCGGGATTCGATAAAAGCTTTGCCTTGCTCTGACAAACAATCGCTGACAATCGACTCTTCAATACGATCAGCCATTTTGCGGGTTTGAAAATGATCCTGTAGCTGGCGGTGCTGGTCACCATACAAATTACTCATACGCCTGTTACTCCGCTGTGTGCTCGACATGGTTTTTTGTTGTCAGCCAATAGGTTATACCCGGAGCCAGAACCACCGTAGCGGTCGCATAAATATGTGCGAGGCGTCACTTTTTCAAAATCAAAAATAATGACTTTACGGGAAATCGCCATCAGCGCCGTGGCCACCACCAATCGCACCGGCATAACGTTGGTGCTCAAATACATACTGATATTGATAAATATTTCTATCGCGATCAACACCGCCAGGAACGATCCGAAGGTAGCCAGGATATGGCTAATGTGAAGCAACAAAAATGGCGGTTCCGTTAAGCGCTGAAAAAGCACAAATAAAACATCGCCCGCGCCCCACACGATAACGAACACCATCGGAATTGCCAGCACCTTGACCACCGCACGAATAACTTTGTGCAAAACCCGAATGGTGGCACCTTCATGCTCCAGCTGAAGAACGTGGCCGGGCTCGTGATGACGCAAATTATTTTTCTCGTCGTTCATGGTTTACCTTGTAACGCGCAAATACCAGAACGGGCCTCGACCCTGTATGTACCAGGCGCAACGCATCACCAATATTAATACGAGCGCGGCAGGCCCAACACATTAGTAGAAATAAAATTAAGAATCATATTTTGGCTGACCGGCGCCAGACGCGGCAGCATGGCTTCGCGCATCAATCGCTCGACGTGATATTCCTTGGCGTAACCCATACCGCCATGGGTCATCACCGCCTGCTGACAGGCTTTGAAACCCGCTTCCGCAGCGAAGTATTTACTGCCGTTGGCGTAGGCACCACATTCTTTGCCGTTGTCGTATAACCAGGCGGCGTACATGATTTTCAGATAAGCGGCTTCGAGCTCGATCCAGTTTTCAGCAAGCGGGTGTTGAACCGACTGATTCATGCCGATAGGTCGTCCAAACACCTCCCGATCCTTGGCGTACTGGGTGGCGCGCGACAGTGCGCTGCGACCCATGCCTACCGCTTCGGCGGCGAGCAGGATGCGCTCCGGATTGAGGCTATGCAGAATATACGAAAAGCCTTTGCCTTCTTCGCCGATCATATCGTCCTTGGACACCACTAAATTGTCGTAAAACGTCATATTGGAGTTGACCGCTTTACGGCCCATCTTTTCAATTTCTTTGATTTCCACATGGGCCGGATCCATATCCGCATAGAATAAAGTAATGCCCTGATGGGGTTTGGCGCATTCATCCCGCGGCGTGGTGCGCGTCAGCAGCATCACCTTGTCCGCCTGTTGAGCGGTAGTGGTCCAGATTTTCTGACCGTTGATGATGTAGTTATCCCCATCCCGTTTGGCAAAGGTTTCAATGCGGGTGGTATCGAGACCCGCGTTGGCTTCGGTCACGCCAAAACAGGTTTTCTGTTGACCGGCGATCAACGGCGGCAACCAGCGAGCCTTTTGCTCGGGGGTGCCGAATTTGACAATCGGGTGTGGCCCGAAAATATTAATATGCACCGCCGATGCGGCCGACATACCCCCGTGATTAGCCACAGTCATCATCATCAACGCAGCTTCGGTAACGCCCAGGTTGGAACCGCCGTATTCCTCCGGCATGGTAATACCCAGCCAGCCACCTTCCGCCATCGCCTGATAAAACTCTTCGGGAAATACACCGGTTTTATCCCGCTCCAGCCAGAAGCTGTCGCCAAAATCGGCCATCAGGGCATTGATACTATCGACGATGGCTTGCTGTTCACTGCTTAACGAAAAATCCATGGTGAATATCTCTCTACAAGTTAAACTCGGTTTAGTGGTCGTGGTTAACGGGCATCACTGACAGCGGTAATGCGCGGCCACAATTGCTCAGCACCCCATTCCAGCACCTGCGTACCGAGGCGTTGTGCCCACACCGTATCGCTCCCAAATTCGTCGCGCCAGCTCCACAGCCTGCGGGTTAAGTGATGCAAACGATGTTCGTACGTAAATCCCATGGCACCGTGAACCTGATGGGCGATAGCCGCGCCATTATTGACCGCCTGTTCGAGCCGGATTTTGGCAGCCGCAATTTCAACCCAGGCGTCGGCGTCAATCAAGTTATACCTGGCCACAGCTTCGGCGGCGGAATCTGCCGCCGCATTTAGCGCCGCGACCTCCCCCGCCAGATCGGCGATACAGTGTTGTATAGCCTGAAATTTACCAATGGCACGCCCAAACTGCACCCGCTCGGAGGCATATTGAATAGTAAGATCAAGTACCGCTTCCAGCGCGCCACCCGCTTGCACGCAACGCACCAGCGCACCCAGCGCCTCGACACTGGCGGCATTGGTAGAATCGCCAATCTCGCCAATCGCCAGCGGCTTCACCCCCGCGAAAACCACTTTATCCAGGGGTTCGCCAGCCAGGCTGGCCTGGGGTACGACAGTGCAGTCCGCAACCGCTACCTGTAACACCACGGATTGCTGCGGACCGTCGACAATCACTACCAGATATTTTGCATTGCGCGCGTGGGGCACCGCGACTGCAACGCCATTAAGCACACCATCCGCGAATTTCAGATCACCGCGAGCTACCGTCATCGGATCGCTGGACACCGGCAAACCACCCTTGGCCAACAGCCAACCTGCCGTTAATGTTTCCGCCACCGGCACCGGCAGCGCGGCACTGCCTGCCGCTTTAATTACTGCAAATCCGTCCAGCATGGTAGCGCCAACACCGCCGCTCGTCTCCGGCACCCAGGTTAAGGTCAATCCGGATTCTTCCACCGCCTGCCACAACGCCAGCGGCCATTCTCCCGCCTCGGCGGCATTGATCGTTTCCGGCGTGCTCAGGTCGGTAAATATTCGCTGGGCAGTTTCAAAAATAATGTTATCGGCTGTCATCTGGCTCTCTCGAAATCACTGTAATGCTGGCGCGCAATTTCTTAGTCACTGCGCCGGGGATCGTGGCTCTATGGTCGGTATCTAATCAACGCAATCCCAGCTGGCGGGCAATCATGCCCTTGAGCACCTCGTTGGTGCCACCGCGCAGGGTCGAAGACGGCACCCGCAAAATACCGTCGCGCAATAACGCGGGTAACAATCCATCGTTCGAAGCAAGCAGGTCCTGCGGCAGAATGCCGCGTAGCTTTTCCAGCAGTTCTCGCTCAAAGCGCGTCGCCATATCCTTCACTAACGCGGCCTCCATTTCCGGCGACGCACCCTCCTGCAGCAAACCGGCAATGCCGAGGGACATACGACGCAGGGTTTTGAGTTTAGCCACCACCTGCCCCAGCACTTCCCGGGTTTTATCCGTAGGGTGATTGACCAGTACACGCATGGCTTCCTGCAACACAATAAACGTGCTCAAAAAACGTTCCGGCCCGGAGCGTTCCAGCGCCAGCTCGCCAACCACCATATTCCAGCCACCGCCTATTTCGCCAAGGACATAGTTATCCGGGACAAACACATCTTCGAAGTTAGTTTCGTTAAAGTGCACCTGGCCACCAATATCGGCGATACCGCGAATCTGCACCCCTGGCGATTTGAGATCAATAATAAACTGGGACAGACCCTTGTGACGGGCAGCCGTATCCAGAGGGGAGGTGCGCAACAGCGTAATCATGTAGTCGCAACCGTGGGCGCCGGTGGACCACAGCTTGGTACCATTGACCCGCCAGCCGCCATCAACTTTTTCTGCTTTGGTGGCTACCGACGCCAGGTCGGAACCGGTGTTGGGTTCACTCATGCCGATCGCGCAAAAACATTCGCCGGCGACAATGCGTGGAATAATCTGGTCGCGCAACTCGGGGTCGGCATGCTTGATAATTTGGGGGCCGCTCTGGCGATCGGCAATCCAGTGGGCCATTACCGGCGCACCGGCCGCCAACATTTCTTCGGTCACCACATAGCGTTCGAGAAAGGTGCGGCCGTGACCCCCGTATTTTTTATCCCAGGTCATGCCCAGCCAACCCCGTTGAGCTACCTTGCGGCTAAACTCGGCGTTCATTCCCGATGCCCAGCAATCCGCGATCGGTACAAATCCGCCACTGGCGCGCTCTGCCGCCAAAAATTCCCTGACCTCGGCGCGCAGTTGGGTGGCGATGGCAGGCATCTCCACGTGGGGGAAACGAAATCTCGACATGGATTACAACTCCTGAAGAACAACGCCCACCGCAGCGGGCCACAACAACGCTAGCCGCGAGAGCGCCCCGCCGCTAACCGGATATGAGAAGGACCAGGGCTAACGCAGCTTGCCAACCAGAATGGCTTTTTCTTCCGTGTACTCGGTGAGGCCGCTGGCACCCCACTCCCGTCCATTGCCGGACATTTTGTAACCGCCAAACGGCGCGGAAAAGCTAAATGGTCCGCCGTTCACCTTGACCTGCCCGGCGCGCAGTTGCCGCGCAATGCGCATCTGGGTTTCTTCGCTATCGGCCCAGACGCCACTCGACAAACCAAACGGCGTATCGTTGGCCAAAGCAATTGCCTCGTCTTCATCCTTGTAGGGAATCAGGCAAATCACCGGTCCAAAAATCTCCTCCCGTGCGATCGTCATGTCATTGCTCACATCGGCAAAAATTGTGGGACGGACATACGCGCCCCGGGTAATACCGTCGGGCAATTCCGCGCCGCCGGTAACCAGGCGCGCACCTTCTGCAATGCCCTTGTTGATGTAGCGCACCACACTCTCCCTGGCGCGCATGGAGCTGACCGGTCCAAGGAATACATTTTCATCCGTGGGATCGCCCACCTTGAGGGATTCCGCCACGGATTTGGCGACCGCCACCGCCTCTTCGTATTTGGACTCGGGTATAAAAACCCGGCTCAGAGCCACGCACATTTGCCCTGAATTGAACATGGTATCCTTCACCACATATTTGACGGCCTTGGCGATATCCGCGTCCTCGGCAATGATAAACGGCGACTTGCCACCCAGTTCCTGGCACACGCGCTTGACCGTGGGTGCAGCCGATTTGGCGATATCAACCCCGACTTCCGTGGAGCCGGTAAACGACACCAGATCCACTTCGGGATGGGAGCTCAGCGCATCGCCCATGACAGATCCCCGGCCGGGCACCAGATTAAACACCCCCGGCGGCAAACCCACTTCGTCGCATATTTGTGCAAAAACATAGGTGC
>JBFJKD010000111.1:0-7155 GCA_041635095.1 Porticoccaceae bacterium | reverse complement strand
TATCTACTGAAAAAGTGGGGTCGAGACGGCTCACTTCGTCCGCGTGGCGTTTGGCGCTGACGAGGTCGTCGAGTTGGCCGTAACAGGCGGCTAGATAGGCGTGATGCTTGACCGTGAGGGATGAAACCTTTTGAAAAGTGGTTGCTGCTTCACGGTACCGGTGGGCAACGAACTGGGCAAAACCCAGGTTGGTGAGTCGATCGTCGGGGCTGTAGGGGTCGACCAGGAGCGCCTGTTGCAGCCGTTCGATGCCGGCTTCAGGGTGGCCGGTGAGTGCCAGCAGTTCGCCGTACTGGGAGATAACCCGCGGATCGTTGGGGTTGAGTTCAAAGGCCCGTTCGGCGTGAAATTCCGCCCGATCATAATTTTTCTGAAAAGTGCAGACGCCTAACAATACACGGTGGCATTCAAAATCTTCATCGTCCAGTGCCAGGGCGGTTTCGACGTTTTGCAGCACTTCGGGAATGGCGTTTTCATCATTGCGATAACCGCGTACCACGGCCTGGCCGATCACGCAGGCGCGCCACGCGTAAGCCTGAGCGGAACGGGGGTCTGCCTCGATGGCGTTGCTCAGCATCTCGTAGGCGATGCGATTGTCCTGTTGGGTGCGCAGGTGGTGATGGTATTTACCGCGCAGCAGGTATTCGTAGGCTTTGAGGTTGGCGGTTGGTTTGTTATGGGTACGTTTCAGGTCGGCGGCTTCGATGCGGCTGGGCAGAATGCTGAGCACTTTTCCGGTGATTTCGTCCTGGACCAGAAATACGTCGTCCAGATTGCGGTCGTAACGATCCGCCCACAGTTGTTCCTCGGTTTCGGTGTCCACCAGGGCGGCGGTGATGCGTGCCCGGTCGCCAATTTTCCGCACGCTGCCGTGCACGATGTAGCGGGCACCCAGGGCCTTGCCGATTTTACCGTCTGTGCCACTGCGCTCCTTATAGGCGAAAGATGTATTGCGAGCGATAACGATTAACGAATGCAGTTTGGATAACGCAACGATAATATCTTCAGCGATGCCTTGGGCAAAATATTCCTGGTCGGGGTCGCCGCACAGATTTTCGAATGGCAGCACCGCAATAGAGGGTTTATGTTGGTTTAGCAGTGGTGTGCCCGGTTTGTCCCCGCTGGCGGACTGGTCAGTGCTGGTGGGCGGGGTTTCACTTTGCGCTTTAGCCCGGCGGGCGCGCAGGAACGAACGCAGGGTTGCCCCCATCGGCGATAAGGCCACGCCGAGGGTTACCACCAAGGCGGCAAAGGCGCTCAGGACTGTTTCGTGGGCGGTTAGCCAGTCGACAAAATAATTAAAAATATCCACAGTCGATCCTGCCTATTTTTGGTCGGTGGCTGATCCACCGTTTTATCGTTCGAACATGTGATTTCGCTACTATAGTATTAATCCTCCGGCCTGTAGCGGTAAATTTTTCAAGCCTGTCAGGACTCTACCCCCAGCAGAGTCTTGCCTTCCATTTCGGCGGTGCCGTCCAGATCCACCATGGCGTGGCGGGTAGCCATCATCACGTCGCGATAGTAGCGTTGCAGTGGTTCACCGTCGTAAGCCGCATGGGCGCCAGCGCCCACGAACAGGCGGTCCACCGCCCGCCGGCACAATTCCGCCGCGTAAGTGGCTTGCCAGCGCAGACGACTTTGGGTGGCGGCATCGGTCGGAGTTTTCGACGCGGAAATGGCGTCGAGCATGTCGCAACTACGGCCCAGCAAAAGCTCGGCGGTGGTGATTTCCCCGGAGGCTTCGGCAACCCGCCGTTGAATACCGGCGCTACGGGCCTTGGCGCCGCTGCCCTGACCGGTATAAATATCCGGCCGCACGCGGGTTTTTTCGATAAACAGCCGTAACATTTCCCGTGCCATACCCAACAGGCACCCGCCCACCTGGGTGGCCAGGCAGGAAGCCACCGGCAGCACATAAAGTCCGCTGGCGTGATCGAGAGCATGGGGACTGGCACCATTGAACAGGCGGCCAGTGGGCTCGACCCGGTGCGCTGGCACAAACACGTCGTCCAGCACGATATCCTTGGATCCGCTGCCGCGCATACCCAGGGTGTGCCAGGTGTCGTCTATGAGCACCTCCCCCCTGGGCACAAAGGCGTGCAGGCTGTTGGGGCCGTCCTTGCTGTCTTTGGGGCGGGCGGCGCTGACCAGTAGCCAGGACGCATGATCGACGCCAGAGCAAAACTGCCAGCGGCCAGACAGGCGCCAGCCGCCATCGGCTTTTTTAAACTGGCCCTGGGCGGCGAGGGTTCCGGCAACGAATACGTCGGGCTCCCCCCCAAAGATGTCCTCGCGGCACCGTTCGGTGAAACTTCCCGCCACCCAGTTATGAGCACCGCACACCATCATTACCCAACTCGATGCCGGGCAGGCGCGGGCGGTTTCCGAGCAAGCCAGCAGCTGGGCCCGTATCGATGCTTCGTGACCACCGTAAAGGGCCGGGGAGAGTAACCGGGAAAGTCCGGCTTGCTTGAGGGCGGCGATGGATTCGGGAGCGACCGAGCGGGCGACTTCGCTGGCCTCGCGATGGGCTTCTAGTATCGGCAGATTCGAGTAAATGGCGGCCAGAAAGGGACTGGTATTGGGGGTTTCCAATGCGTTCATGGTGGGAACAGACTCCGTGATTAAATGGTTTGCTAAGATTGCGCCAAATAGACCGGTGTTGACATTAGTGGCCGCCCCGGATTTGCGCAATCAATTGCTCGACGTTCGCCGGAAGGTCAGTGCCGCGCCAGGCGACGTGCTGATCGGAGCGCACCAGTAGCAACGGCATATCGTAGATCGACGCTTCGCTCTGCCCCTGGAGATCAATCACGTGCAGGGGTACACCGGCAGCCTGTGCAGCGTCCTGCAGGGGGGAGACGTCAATACCGGTGTCACAGCGCAGCAGTGAATACCCCGGTCCCAGGTGGTCGTACAGCGAGCTTTTATCATCCAACCAGATATGAGGCACGCGACAGCCGGGGCAGGTTGACGGCGTGTAGGTGCCGATGGCGTAAGTAGGTGGTTGTCCACCGTCGTAGACAATTGCAGGGGAACCCTCGTAGTAATAACCAAAATTCAGGCCGATACAGGCGAACTGCGGGCCGTCGTTTTCCACCATGTAGTTGCCCAGTTGCGCGCGATAGGCATCACCCGCGGCGCTCGACTCTTCTACTTCGGGAGAAATGTCCAGATTGTTTTTCCTGCGCACCAGTGCGGCGATCGACGATACCTGATCGAGAATAGGGCGGCGTTCCGCCTCGAACGTTGGCAACAGACCAGGGTCGGCCCAGCCGTTAATGACCGCTGCCAGCTTCCAGGCTAAATTAGCCGCATCCGCGATGCCGGCATTCATGCCGTAGCCCGCCATGGGTATCCAGTTGTGGGCGGCATCACCAAGTAGAAAAACATTGCCGACTGAGAATTTATCAGCCAGCAAACGACGCCCGACCCAGGGCTTTTGGGTGTGAATGCTAAAGTCCACGTCGCTGCCGATACAACGCCGAATGGCGGCATTCCAGTCAAAGGTTGCTTCGTCCTGCGGTGTGGAAAAAAACGCGTTAACCACCCATTCATCTGCGCCGTCCAGCGCAATAACGGCACCCAGTTGCCGCGGGTTCAATATCCAGTACATCCAGGCCGGGTTACAGCCCGCCTTATCTAATAGTCCCGGGGCGGTAATCGTGGCCATCATGGAGTACATCAGGCCGTCGTCGCCCTGTAGTTTGACCCCTAGCATTTTGCGCACCATGCTGCTGGCGCCGTCGCAGCCAGCCACAAATCGTGCTTCGAATTGTCGGGTTTTCCCGCTACTCAATTTGACGCCGCTGACCTGCACAGATGTTCCAAGTTGCGTAATGCTTTGCGCGCGGAAGTTGGACACAATCGTGAGTTTGTCAAAGGTGGTGGCGTGGCGAAACAGCACCGGCTCCAGATACACCTGATTAATGCGATGGGGCGGTTCGGGGGTTGGCCAGCCACCGTCCGCATAACCGGCGTCGTTAAAACGATTGGCCCGGGAGGGAATGCGTACCCGACCCAGTTCGCAGCCAAACATACTGGTGACATAGGCCACATCGTGGGGATAATCAACCGGTAGACCGGCGGCGCGTACCTGATCCGCAACCCCGAGACGGCGAAACACCTCCATGGTGCGGGCGGATACATGGTTGCAGCGGGGCTCCGGTGGCTCCATGGCGGCCCGTTGTTCGAGAATCAGGGTCTCTACACCACGGGAAGCAAGATCCATCCCCAAACTTAACCCCACCGGACCGCCGCCGATAATTAGTACCGCAACCGGCGGTTTTTGCTGCGCAGATTGAGCGTGTTGAGTAGTGGCGCCTTCGGTGCCGGTCACAGATTCGCCTCGGAATTTATAATTTTGAGTGGTGAGAGAATAAACGCCGTAGCCCCCCAAGTCCACGTTGAAAGTTGCCTCAGCTTGTGAGCACCCGGTGGTTTTTTGCCACATTGTCCTGGGATCAGTACGCCTTTAAGATGAACCATTCTGGCCCGCACCGTAAGGTGGCGTGGTAACAGGAAACCATTTTCGCAGCGGAGTAACTTATGAAGCCCAAAGACTTAACCTGGCGCATACAGGATCGTCCCGGCGAAACATTCAGGGTGCATCGATCCATTTACACCGATGACGCGATATTTGAACTGGAGATGAAGTATCTCTACGAAGGTGGCTGGATTTATATCGACCACGCAACCCACCTGCCGCGGGTCAACGACTACATTACCACCACCATTGGTCGTCAACCGGTAATTATTGTGCGTGGTGAAAATGATACCTATCAGGGTTTTATCAACGCCTGTAGTCATCGCGGTGCCAAGGTGTGTCGCCACGCCAACGGTAATAGCAAGTTCTGGAGCTGCCCGTATCACGGCTGGGTGTATAACACCGCTGGCGAGTTGCAGCATATCAAGGATGAACAAAATGGCGCTTTTCCGGAGGGCTACCTGGCCAGGGACCACAACCTGATTCGTATCCCCTTTGTGGAGGCCTGGCACGGCTTTATTTTTGCGAGTCTGAACCCGGATAGCCCGTCGTTGCGCGAACATCTCGGTGAAACCGCGCGGTTTATTGAGATGTTTAACAACCAATCCCCCGACGGCCTCGAAGTGTTACGCGGTCGCTCGGTTTACACCCATCGCGGCAACTGGAAAATGCAGGCGGAAAATGGTGTCGATGGTTATCACGTGGATGTGGTGCACGCCTCCTATTTCAAGCTGGCGGCGGACCGGGCTAAAAAAATGGCGGGGACTCAGGGACAGGATTCCGTCAAATCGATTGCCCTCAACATGGCCGATACCGACCACGGCAACTACGATCTGGGCAACGGCCACGTGATGCTGTGGACGGATATACCGAACTACCGCGATCGTGCGCTGGGCATGCAATACGATGCGCTGGCGGCTCGGGTGGGCGAGGTGGAGGCTAAATGGATGGCGGCGCGGCTGCGCCAGGTACTGATCTATCCCAACCTGATTCTGTTTGACGGGGTGTCCACCCAGTTGCGTAGCTGGCACCCGGTTGCAGCGGATCGGACCCGGGTCAGCGCGGTGTGCATCGCCCCGAAGGGAGAACCCGATGCAGCCCGCGAGCGACGTATTCGCCAGTACGAAGATTTTTATGGGGCCAGTGGCATTGCCACGCCCGACGATTTGACCGAATTTGATGCCTGTCAGGACGGTTACAACGGGCGGTTGGCCGAATGGCAAGATTTTGACCGGGGCATGAGTCGTGCGCATCGAGGTGCCGATCGATTTGCCGAGGAAATCGGGATCTCACCTGCGGTTAGTGCCAGTCATTTCGCTGATGAAACGCTGTATCACGGCGAGTATCGGCATTGGCTACAGGTGTTGACCGCAGGTCTGGCAAAGGATGCGCTGTCACAGGGAGCAGGCTGATGGCTGATACACAACACAATCTGCGTGAGGCCGTTATCGAATTGTTGCTTGAAGAAGCCGATGCCATCGATCAGCGACGCTGGGACGATTGGCTGGCGCTATACGAAGAGGACGCCGTTTATTATGCGCCGGCCTGGGAAGGGGACGATGATCTGACCAGCGACCCGCTGCGGGAAATTTCACTGATTTATTGCGGCAACAAACAACGGCTGGCCGATCGGGTGTGGCGTATTCGCTCCAACCTTTCCTCTTCCCTGGCGCGTCTGCCGCGCACCTGCCATCTGGTCACCAATATTCGCGTCGTTATGTCGGACCAGAAGAGTGTGACGGTCACCGCAAACTTTCACGCCAACACGTTTAAACATGAAGAAAAAGAGAGCACAGTATTTTTTGGGCGTTACCAGTATCAGCTAAAACGCCAGGGTGAAAGACTAAGCATTCAACAAAAGAAAATTATTGTGTACAACGACATTATTCCACGGCAAATGGATGTTTTTAATATCTGATAGTTAATTATTGCGCCGCTACTACTCGCGCAATAAGGGCTGTAAGCAAAAATCTCGCGGAATAAAGCGCTTGCTGCAGGTTCTAGAATGTTCAACTTAATTTTACAATAACCAATGGAGGAAAAATGCCAATCATCGACAATGCAGAGCTGGAAACACACGAACTTCCCGGACTGCGGCATCGCACCATCGGCGGTCACAAACAGGGCGTGAAGAGCATGGAAGTATGGTCGCAAACCATCGCCCCGCGCTCGGCGACTCCCGTACATCGCCATGCTTGTGAAGAGGTGATTCTGATACTTTCAGGTGTTGGGACATGCACAATAGATGGCGAAATCCATACGTTTGGTCCTGACTCCACCCTGATTATTGCGCCGGATGCTGTGCATCAGATTGTCAATACTTCAGATGAAGAAATGCATCTGGTTGCCGCTCTTGGTATGGCGCCAGTGCGGGTCCAGAGTGGTGATGGTGCTGCAATACCACTACCGTGGGATGCGCCTGCAAACTAAAACCGGTGGAGCGCTCGTACTCTCCATGTGTGGGCGCAATGTTTTCAGTGCCTTAAAAATCCATCCAGGTCAGGAGAAACCATGTACACAGGCAGTTGTTTATGCGGTGGCGTGAAATTCACTATCGAGGGTGATTTTCAACCCATCCAGATATGCCACTGCGGGCAGTGCCGCAAGGCCCAGGGCAGCGCCTTTGTCACAAATATTCCCGTCGCAGTGAACGTCTTTAAGCTCGT
>JBFJKD010000110.1:0-7163 GCA_041635095.1 Porticoccaceae bacterium | reverse complement strand
GGGTACTTGCCCGCTAGATCCCAGGTAATAAAAAAGGGTGTCCAGTCGATGCAGTCTACCAGGTCGGCGAGCGGATAGTTTTCGAACACCTTAACGCCCATGAAGGAGGGCTGGGGTGGTTGGTAACTGGCCCAGTCACATTGATAACCCGCTGCGACGGCTTCGGCATAGGGCAGAATCTCTCCACGGGGTTTGCGATTGCCGACCCGCGTGCGTACTTTGTCGTATTCCACCTGGATGTCCGCGACAAAGCTGTCGCGCTGCTCACGACTTACCAGTTTGCTCGCAACACCCACAGCGCGCGAAGCGTCGGGCACATAGACCGTCTGGTTGCGATGGTAGCGGGGATCGATCTTAACGGCGGTATGGGCTTTGGAGGTGGTCGCTCCACCGATCATCAAGGGCAGATCGATTGCACGCCGTTCCATCTCACCGGCCACATAAACCATCTCATCCAGCGATGGAGTAATCAGCCCGGACAGACCGATAATATCCACGTTCTCGCGCACTGCCGTGTCGAGAATTTTTTCACAGGCAACCATTACGCCCAGATCGATCACTTCAAAATTATTACATTGCAGTACCACGCCGACAATATTTTTACCGATATCGTGAACGTCGCCTTTGACCGTTGCCAGCAAAATTTTGCCGTTACTTTGTGCTTTACCGTCTTTTTCGGCCTCGATATAGGGCTGCAGATAGGCGACGGACTGCTTCATCACCCGGGCCGACTTCACCACCTGGGGCAAGAACATTTTACCAGCACCAAATAGATCGCCAACCACGTTCATACCGTCCATTAACGGGCCTTCAATTACATCGAGGGGGCGTTCTGCCTGTTGTCGAGCCTCTTCCGTATCTGCTTCAATATGACTATTGATGCCTTTCACCAGGGCGTGTTCGAGGCGCTTATTTACCGGCCAGGAGCGCCATTCCAGTTCTTCCCGGGGATTTTCAGCGCCGCCGTCGCTGCGGTATTTTTCCGCGATGGCGAGTAAATTTTCGGTGCCATCTGCAGTTCGGTTGAGAATCACGTCCTCTACGGCATCACGTAATTCGGTCGGTAATTCATCGTACACGGCCAGTTGTCCAGCGTTGACGATACCCATACTGAGCCCGGCTTGAATGGCGTGATACAGGAATACTGAGTGAATAGCTTCGCGCACAGTGTTGTTGCCACGAAAAGAAAAAGACACGTTGCTGATGCCGCCGGAAATTTTCGCGCCCGGCAGATGCCGGCGAATCCAGCGCGCCGCAGCAATAAAGTCCACGGCGTAATTATTGTGCTCTTCGATACCGGTGGCGATTGCAAAGACGTTGGGGTCAAAAATAATATCGTTGGGGTTAAAGCCGATCTCGTTTACCAGCAAGTCGTAACTGCGCTGACATATTTCAATTCGGCGCTGCAGATTATCGGCCTGGCCGTGGTGGTCAAACGCCATAACGACCACCGCTGCACCATAGCGGCGACAGAGTCTGGCTTGTGCCAAAAATACTTCCTCGCCCTCCTTGAGGCTGATGGAATTGACGATGGGCTTACCCTGAATACATTTTAATCCCGCCTCGATAACGTGCCATTTGGAGGAGTCAACCATAATGGGGACGCGACTGATATCGGGTTCGGAGGCGATCAGTTTCAGAAACGTCGTCATTGCGGTGACGGCGTCGAGCATCCCCTCGTCCATATTGATATCGATAATCTGGCCGCCGTCCTCAACCTGCTGCCGCGCCACGTCCAGAGCGGCGTTGTAGTCGCCGTCCAGCACCAGTCGTTTGAAGCGTGCTGAACCTGTGACATTGCAGCGTTCACCGATATTGACAAACAGGGAGTCGTTATCGATAACAAAAGGTTCCAGACCCGCGAGCCGACAGGCAGGGTTTAGCTCTGGTAGCGCGCGGGGCGGATGGGAGGACACCGCCGATGCAATGGCGTGAATATGATCCGGGGTGGTGCCGCAGCAGCCGCCGACAATATTGACGAGACCACTTTTAGCGAACTCGCTAATAATCGCGGCGGTCTGCTCAGGGGTTTCATCGTATTCGCCAAATTCATTGGGAAGCCCAGCATTCGGGTGTGCACTCACCAGGGTCTCGCAGTGTCGGGCCAGTGTTTCAACATAGGGCCGCAACTGGGTCGCGCCGAGTGCGCAATTAAGGCCGATAGAAAATGGTTGTGCGTGAGCCAGGCTGTTCCAGAACGCCTCGGTGGTTTGCCCCGACAGGGTGCGCCCGCTGGCGTCGGTAATAGTGCCCGAAATCATGACCGGTAATTCCCTGCCCAGTTCTTCAAACACGTCCTGCACCGCGAACACCGCGGCCTTGGCATTAAGCGTATCAAACACCGTTTCGATCAGAATAATGTCCGCGCCGCCTTCCATCAGCGCTTTCGTGGCTTCGCGGTAGGCGCTGGCCAGTTGGTCGAAATCTGTGTTGCGCGCGCCCGGATCATTAACGTCGGGAGAAATGGATGCGGTGCGACTGGTGGGGCCGAGCACGCCTGCCACCCAGCGCGGCCGCTCCGGGTTTAGCGCTGTTACTTCGTCCGCAACCTGGCGGGCGAGCGCAGCAGCAGCTCTGTTTAACTCGGGTGCCAGATGCTGCATGTCGTAATCCGACTGGGAAATGGTGGTCGAGTTGAACGTATTGGTTTCGAGAATATCGGCCCCGGCGTCCAGATAGGCGCGGTGAATATCGGCAATAATCTGTGGCTGGGTAAGGGTCAGTAAATCGTTATTGCCACGCACATCCGATGGCCAGTCGGCAAACCGCTCACCGCGAAAATCTTCCTCGGTCAGGTGGTGGCGCTGAATCATGGTGCCCATGGCACCGTCTAGCACTAGAATCCGTCGCGTTGCGGCGCTGTGTAGCGCGTCGATCCGTTGTTCAGACATCTTCACCCGTAATCCAGTTGGCTGTGAGAGGGCGCGTAGTTTAGCAAAGCAAGCCCCGTGCTGCTGAGCGTATTGAAAAGCGTTGTCGAGGCGTGTCTGCCCTGTTAGAATACACGACTAATTTACTCGGGTATAAACGGTATGAATCAGGTGGAAATTACCGAGAGCGCGCAAATCTACCTTGCGGAGCTGTTAGCCAAGCAGGACTGTGATGGCATTGGCATTCGTCTTTTTATCACTGATCCGGGCACGCCCAAAGCAGAAACCTGTATCGCCTATTGCCGCCCTGGGGAAGAGCAGGAAGGGGATGTGGTACTGACGCTCAATGGATTTAATGCCCATATCGAAAAGCGTAGCCTGCCGTTTCTGGATGACGCGAAGGTGGACTATGCCGTAGATCGCCTCGGTGGCCAGTTAAGTATTCGAGCACCCAATTCGCGGATGCCGCGTATCAACGAAGACAGTCCGGTAGAGGACAAAATTAACTATGTGCTGCACAACGAAGTTAACCCTGGTCTTGCCGCGCACGGCGGTCAGGTCAGCCTCGAGGACGTGGAAGACGGGGTTGCGGTGTTGCAGTTCGGTGGTGGCTGTCAGGGTTGCGGCATGGTGGATGTCACCTTAAAAGAGGGCGTTGAACGGACATTGATGGAAAAGATTCCGGAGTTGAAAGGCGTGCGGGATGTTACCGACCACAGTGATCGGACACAGGCGTTCTATAAGTAATTCCGCCTTTTAAAAGGCTCGTCCGGCTGCCTGCTTAGTCGTGGAACCCGCGGATTGCCCGGCGGTGACTTTCTGTGCTTGGTTGGGCTATACTCCAGAGCGCTCGCGATTTACAAAACAACAAATAAGTATCGGTAAACGAGGGAGTCATGGCTAGAACGCCGGAGTTTGACCGCACGGAAGTTGTTGAAGCAGCGTTAAAAGTCTTCTGGTCCGACGGTTATGAAGCGAGCTCGATTCAGAAATTGCTCGCAGCAATGAACCTGAATCGTGGCAGCCTGTATGGTTCGTTTGGCGACAAATCTCGTCTTTTTTGTGAAGTAATGGATCACTATGTGGCCATCGCGGGAGGCATAATAGAAGATGCCCTTCTGGCAATAGAAGATCCGCTGGATGCAATTCAAAGTTTTTTCTATCGGGCGCTGTTGTTGTCCGACGAGAAAACCCGGTCCTATGGTTGTCTGCTGCTAAACACTGTTTCCGAGTTGAATCAGACGGCACCAAATCTTGCCCAAGAGGCATTGCGCCGCGTCGCGCCGTTGATCGATGCCTTCGAGCACCGTGTTGCACAGGCGCAGACCCTTGGTTTGATCGGTGACGAAAAATCGGCGCGCGCGTTGGCACACTACTTGATGGCACTGCTTGCAGGTGTGAGACTACAGGCCAAAATGGGTGCCAGCAGAGAAACGATCAAGGATATTATTGACACCGGGCTCGTCAGTTTAAAACCCTGTCCCAGATAATCGTCTGAACTCTCTATAGCCTATAGTTAATCCACGCGATAATTTTCTACGGCTCGCAGCGGGTGTCAAGTTGTTGGGTTTGCGGATTATAAAGTCTATTTATCTGAGCGGCGGTTTTTTGTAGCAACTCGGCCATCGGCTGTGAGATTTGCGGGACTTTCAGAGCCTGATTAATAACATTGCGTGCGGCATGTAAGCAACCGCGGCGGGCCAGTACTTCGGCAAGATTATTAAGCGCTGCCGGATGCTGTGGATAGTCGACCAGCAGTTTACGTAGATACAGTTCAGCTGCCTTGTGGTGACCCAGCCCGAGATAACTATTAGCTACCCCGATCCGTGCCCAGAAATTGCCTGGCCAGCGGGTCAGCGCCGCCTGATAAGCCAACAGGGATTCCCTGTACGCACCGCTCGTCTCAAGAGTAGAGACTGTTTCGAGATACTGCTCTGGTTGCGTATCGGCGGGCAATTCACCGGGCTTCAGTACCATTAATCCCCAATACTCGGCGCGCCGCCAGGTGCGCAGGAATAACTCGACATTCATTTCTTTACGCTCGATGGTGCCGGAGCGCAAAATAATCAGATCGCGATCTTCGATGTACCCGATTACCACGGCGTAGTGCCAGCGCGGCAGCCAGGAAACCCCTAGATTTTGTAGTACCAGCACCGGGTGGCCGGCCTGCAATTCCTGGAGTAGCGCGGCCAGCGAAGGCGTGATGGGGTAGGGGATGCGTGCATAGCGCCGTGTCGTGGCGCCTAACTCAATCTGTAAGCTACCTTTACGTCCAGGCAGATAAACTTTGGGAGTCAGTTCGGCGGGTGTAACGTTAATTCCGCTGGCGCCCAATGCGGTTGCCAGTGCGGCGGGGCCACACTGATAGTCTTCCTGGGGGAAAAAAGGCGTTGCAGATAACTCGAGCGCCGGTGGCCGTGCGCCGGTGTTCAGTAGCTCCCGGTGAAGTTCACTCTGGCCGCCGACACAGCCGACCAGAGTCACTATTAACAGCGTGAGTGAACATATCGAGAGTGGTTGGTGGCGAACAATCAAATTGCTTTGAATACGTCCGTAACACCCAACAGTTCAAGCACCAGCAGGACGAGAAATACCGCGCCCAGGATGCCGACGGCCCCTGAACCCGCTGGCAAGTCAGCGATGTGCTGATTCAAGCTGGCAAGTTCCGCCGGGCTAAGTGCGGCAATACGCGCCTGGACTTCATCCGGATTGACGCCCATATCCAGCAACTGCGCACGCACGTCCTCTCTGGCCAGCGTTTGTTCGAGTGCATTAACCGAAGATGTTTGCTGTTCCAGGGCTATCAAATCCTGAGTCGAGAGCACCGCAGCAAACGCGGGCTGTACCATAACGGCGCTGGCAAAACTCAGCAACAGCCAAACCAGGCCGATTTTTCTAACAACAGGTTGCGTTTTGTTCATGGTATATCTCCTTTAAGGTGGCGCAATTTTAAAGTAGCACAATTTTAAGGTAACGCAATAAGTTGTATGGCCCGGCGGCACAGAGATCAGCCTTGAGATTACGGGTTGGGCGCCGATGAGCGGTGGCGTGTTGCCATAGTCTCTAACCGACCTAGCTTATACTGTACAGGATATCCATATGCGGACATAGGCTTCACTGCATCGCCGTTAACGGTGATTTGTAAAATTTGTTGTAGCGGTGCAGAACCCGTTTGACGTAATCCTGGGTTTCTGCAAACGGGGGTATGCCACCATATTTTTCAACATTGCTTTCACCGGCGTTGTAAGCCGCCAATGCCAGCTCAAGATTGCGGTAGCGATCGATCAAGTACTTCAGATGGCGGGATCCAGCGCGAATATTTTCTGCGGGGTCAAAGGCATTATCCACATCGTAGCGAGCAGCAGTGGCGGGCATAAGTTGCATAAGACCCTGGGCGCCGGGTTTGGATAGCGCGTTGGGGTCGAATCCCGATTCGGTGTGAATCACGGCTTTGACTAGCCCTCTGTCGATGTTGTTGTTACGGGACTCGTTCAATATAAGTTGATCGTAGGCGTCCCGTCGCTTTGCAAAGCGGGCACTAACGGCAAAGGCATCGTCGCCCCAATTTTGGTACTTATGCACGTTGGTGTCTGGAAACCAGGTGAAGTCTTCAAGGGAATCATAGCGACGGAATTTTGCGCCCTTGGGCTTTTTGTCATTACCCACGAGATTGGTAAAGAGAATATTCCCCTCCTCGTCGCTGAAGGTATAGACATTTTCCGCGGACGCGTGCGAGACCTGGAGCGCTACCAGTAACGCGGCGATGGCAACAGACAATCCGACCCTTCTCATATGCTTTTGTAACCTGGGTAATCGGCGGGCCTTAGGTGTTGCTTATTCGCATGCTTGTCCAGGATCCCTTACTCCAATTGGCATTAGCGATCTGCCTAATGATATTAAAAAAACTGCTTTGTGGACACAATGTTGTTGCAAAGTTGCCCCGATGACCAGTTGATCGTCAGGATTTGTGACCAGATCCTGCATCTCGTATCGATCCATCGAGAGGCGGCGGGGTAATCCCAGCGCCGGATTCATGTTTGCAGATATGACGACTTAATAACGGCTAGATCGGCTGGTTGGTCTCCGGGGTTGTATCCACCGTTGCGGCGTGTAATCTGGTAAATTCATCGCCTGGAACTGGGCCGCTAAAGTAATACCCCTGGTAGAGTTGGCAGCCGTGCTGTTTGAGCAGGTCGAGCTCCCCCAGGGATTCGACACCCTCGGCGATAACCTTCAAGCCCAGATTTTTTGCCATGGAAATGACTGACATCACGATGGCGGCGCTGCCGGCAT
>JBFJKD010000109.1:0-7178 GCA_041635095.1 Porticoccaceae bacterium | reverse complement strand
GCGAAGTCGACGTTGATCATACCGGGGCGAATAATCAGGTCGGCAATGCCCTGCACCGCACCCAGCAGCACGTCGTTGGCGGCCTTGAACGCCTCCAGCAAGCTGGTGGATTTACCGAGGACCGCCAGTAGTTTCTCGTTGGGTATGGTAATCAACGAATCCACTTTATCCTTAAGCTGGCGAATACCTTCGTCGGCGATTGCCATCCGTTTGCGGCCCTCAAATACAAACGGCCGGGTGACGATGGCGACCGTCAAAATACCGAGCTCCCGCGCCACATCCGCGACCACTGGCGCCGCACCGGTACCCGTGCCTCCACCCATGCCGGCAGTGATAAACACCATGTCCGCACCCTCCAGCACATCGGCGATGCGATCCCGGTCCTCCATTGCCGCCTGGCGACCCATTTCTGGATCGGCCCCCGCGCCCAGGCCTTTGGTAATACCGTTGCCCAGTTGCAGCAACGTGGTATTGGCCAACCCTTTGAGCGCCTGGGAATCCGTATTGGCACAGATAAATTCGACCCCTTCCACCTGACATTCAACCATGTGGCGTACTGCATTGCCGCCGCCACCCCCAACACCAATCACTTTGATTTCCGCACTATCCGGAACACTGTCCACTATTTGAAACATACGATTACCCCTCGATTGAAAAACGACCGTTAATCCTGATGTCGATATTGCTCATAGCCACCCACCTGCACTGGTTACAGATTGCCCTGGAACCAACTCTTTGCGCGCGCCCACCAGCCATTGCCTGCTTCCGGTGCACGGCTCACCCGCCGCCCCGCGCGATGTTGCTGCATGCCGTACAGCAACAGACCAACCCCCGTCGAATAAATCGGGTTGTTGACGATGTCTGTAAGACCCTGAATGTTCTGTGGTGCACCCAGCCGCACCGGCATATGAAAAATTTCCTCGGCCAGCTCGACCACGCCTTCCATCTTGCCTGTACCCCCGGTAAGCACGATGCCCGCGGCGATCAGATCCTCGAAGCCACTGCGTCGCAGCTCGGCCTGTACCAGGGTAAACAGCTCGTCATAGCGAGGTTCGACCACTTCCGCCAGCGCCTGGCGGGACAGATCCCGGGGCGGGCGGTCGCCAACGCTCGGCACCTTGATGGTTTCGTCCGGCCCGGTGAGCTTGGCCAGCGCACAGGCGTATTTGATCTTCAGTTCTTCGGCGTGGGCGGTCGGCGTGCGCAATGCCATGGCGATATCGTTGGTGACCTGATCGCCCGCAATGGGAATGACGCCGGTGTGGCGAATGGCGCCATCGCTAAAAATTGCGATGTCGGTAGTCCCACCACCCAGATCGACCAGACACACACCCAGCTGTTTTTCATCTTCCGTCAACACCGCGTAACTCGATGCCAGCTGTTCGAGAATAATGTCTTCCACTTCCAGCCCGCAGCGACGGATACATTTCTTGATATTGAGAGCGGCATTGGCGGCACAGGTAACCAGATGCACCTTGGCCTCCAGGCGCACCCCCGACATACCCAGCGGTTCGCGCACGCCCTCCTGGTTGTCGATAATGAATTCCTGGGGGAGCACATGTAGTATCTCCTGGTCCGCGGGAATCGCCACGGCGCGAGCCGCGTCAATGACCCGTTCTATATCGAGCTGATGCACCTCGCGATCGCGAATGGCGACGATCCCATGGGAGTTGAGGCTGCGAATATGGCTGCCGGCGATACCGGCGTAGACCGAGTGAATATGGCACCCGGCCATCAGCTCCGCCTCTTCTATAGCGCGCTGAATGGCATGTACCGTCGATTCGATGTTAACCACCACGCCCTTTTTCATGCCCGACGAGCGATGTGTGCCCATACCGATAATTTCCAGCTGCCCGTCTCCGCCAGCAATACCCACGATGGCAACCACCTTGGATGTGCCAATATCGAGTCCGACAATCATCTGCTCATCACTACTGGCCATAACTTGCCCTCTTATCTACCTTGCCTTGCACACTTTCGACTTGTGGATCGCCACAGCGTGTACTGCCAACATTGACCGACACCCCTGATTGCGCCTTTCTCTGGCGTGTACGTCGCGTGCGATACATAAATTAACCTGCCCCATCCGCGGTGCGCCATTGCACCGCAACACCATTGTTGTAACGGGTATCAACCCGCACCACCTGCTCCGCTTTGGCGCTCAACGCCTGCTCCCAAACCACCAGAAAACGACGGATTTTTTCCAGTAATTGTCCGCGCCCCATAATCACTTCCGGTCCATCCTGCAAGCGCAGGCGCCAGGCACCACGGGGGTCGCCGTGAAACTCAGTTATTTTTAAGCCAACCGGCTGCAACAACTGGCTGATTTCGCGGTATTCCTGCATCACGTTGCGCTCACTGCCGGGTGGCCCCGCCAGCAGCGGCAAATTCTCCAGCCCGGCGATGCTCCCCACCGTCAGCGCAACACCGCGATGATTGAGAAATCCTGCCTCGCCCCAGCGTGCGATAGGGGTTTCCTCCACCACACTAATCGCCAGGCTACTCGGCCACTGACGCCGCGCGCTGGCGGATTCAATCCAGGGATTCAACTCCAGGTGATCGCGAATTTCGTCGAGACCCAGACTCAAAAAGCCCCCCGCAAGGTGTGGCGCCACGAGCGCCTCTATTTCTTCCCGCGACACTCTTTCAAAATTGGATTGAACGGCTATTGCAGCCACCGGCACATCCAGTTTTGTGTAAATCCACAGTGCGCCCGCACCCACGCCAACTACCGTCGCAGCGCTAACCATGGCGCTGGCGAGACGCCGCGCCAGAACCCAACCTGAGGTTCCGGCCCCGTCATCGCCATTGCGGCGGTTGGCACCGCCGCGCCGTGGTCCGCGTGCCAATATCACTGCGACACCTGCGCGGAGGCGGAACTGGCCCGGTCTGCACTGACACTGGCTGCCTGCAACCGAGCGCTGTCCAGTATTTGCACCACCAACTCGCTGAAAGACAACCCTGCCGCCTGCGCCGCCATCGGCACCAGGCTATGGTTGGTCATGCCCGGCACGGTATTCACTTCCAGCAAATACAGCGCCCCGTCCCGGTCAGTCATAATGTCCACCCTGCCCCAACCCTCGCCACCCAGGCTGGCGAAGGCATTCAGGGCAAGTGCCTGTATGGCCTGTTCGCCCTCCGCATCGAGCCCGCAAGGACACAGGTAGCGGGTATCGTTGGCGACATACTTGGCTTCAAAGTCATAAAATTCCCGATCGGTCTCAAGCCGAATTGCCGGTAGTGCCCTGCCGTTCACGATGGCGACAGTGTATTCCGCGCCCTGCAGCCAGCGTTCGGCCAGTACACTACTATCGAGACGCGCCGCCGCCCGCCACGCGTCCTCCAGCTCCCGGGGTGAGGACGCCCGCGCCATGCCAATACTGGAGCCCTCGCGGGACGGTTTAACCATGGCGACACCACCGAGATCGGTAAGCACCTGTCGCCAATCGCTGTGGGCGTGTAGCAACGCGAAGGGTGCGGTGGGCAACCCCATACCGACCCACAGTTGTTTGCAGCGCACCTTGTCCATTGCCAGAGCCGACGCCAGAACGCCACTGCCGGTGTAGGGCAGGCCCAGCCACTCCAATGCTCCCTGCAGGACGCCGTCCTCACCACCGGGACCGTGCAACGCGATAAACACCGAGCTCGGCCGCAGCGCTTGCAACTTCCCTATCAGTTGATCGGCAGCGTCGAGCCCAACGGCATTGATCCCGGCGTCCCGCAGTCCCTGCAACACGGCAGCACCGGACAACAGGGAAATATCGCGCTCCGAAGATCGCCCGCCGTACACCACCGCCACCGGTGCGGACGCGGTTGCCTGCGCTACTGTCAGACCGTCGTTACCAGTCACTGCACGCTCCCCACGCTGTTATTGAAAACGCCGCTCATCGAGCAGCTTGACCAGAGTGCTGACATTGCCCGCCCCCTGGGTAATTACGATGTCGCCCGCGCGCACGATGTCGCGCACGATATCCGGCACATTTTCGATGGTTTCTGCAAAAATCGGGTCGACCAGTCCACGCTGGCGAATGCTGCGGCACAAATGGCGACTGTCGGCACCGGGAATTTCTTCCTCGCCCGCAGCGTACACATCCAGCATCACCAGCACATCGCAGCCGGACAATACCTGTACAAAATCTTCGTAGAGATCCCGGGTACGGGTGTAGCGATGGGGTTGAAACACCAACACCAGACGCCGCTCCGGCCAGCCGTCGCGCACGGCCTTGATGGTTGCCGCAACCTCCCGAGGGTGATGCCCGTAATCGTCTACCAGCATCGCGGTGCCGTTGCCAACCGGATACTCCCCGTGGACATCAAAGCGCCTGCCAACACCCTGAAAGCCCTCCAGCCCGGCGCGAATGGCCGCGTCGCTGATGCCCTCGTCCGTGGCCACCGCGATGGCTGCTGCGGCATTCAAAATGTTGTGCACCCCGGGAATATTCAGAGTAATTTCCAATGTTTCCCTGCCCTCCGGGCGGTGAATTCGGAAGCGTCCGTTACGTTGATGGAGTTGTACCGAATCGATACGGAAGTTGGCATCTTCGGCAAAACCGTAGGTCAAAACCGGCCGCGCGATGTCGGGCAAAATATCGCGCACCACCGGATCGTCAATACAAACCACCGCCAGTCCGTAAAAAGGCAAGTTATGTAGAAATTCGATAAACGTGCGTTTCAATCGGGAAAAATCGAAAGCGTAGGTTTCCATGTGGTCCGCGTCGATATTCGTAACCACCGCCACCATGGGCTGCAAATGCAGGAAGGACGCGTCGCTTTCATCGGCTTCGGCAACGAAGTAACGGCTTGCCCCCAGTTGAGCATTGGCGCCAGCGCTGGTTACCAGCCCACCGACGATAAACGTCGGCGCTTTGCCGCCCTCCGCCAGTACGTTGGCCAGCAAACTGGTGGTAGTGGTTTTGCCGTGGGTCCCGGCAACCGCAATCCCGTGGCGATAGCGCATCAACTCTGCGAGCATTTCGGCGCGTCCGACAATCGGAATACGCAACTTTCTCGCGGCGAGAATTTCCGGATTTTTGTTGCCCACCGCCGACGACCTGACAATCACATTGGCTTGCGCGACATTATCCTTGTGGTGCCCAATAACAACGTGGGCGCCCCGTTCCCGCAACTGCTTTATGCTTGCATTTTCAACCAGATCCGAACCGGAAATTTCATAACCCTGATTCAGTAACACCTCGGCAATGCCACACATACCACTGCCGCCAATGCCAATAAAATGAATGCGCCGAATGCGTCGCATTTCCGGCACCGCGTACACCCCGCTCATCCGATCACCGCCGTGCACGCCGCGGCTACCCGTTGCGCTGCGTCGGGACGCGCCAGTTGCCGGGCACTGTGTGCCATTGCCAACATGCGCGGACGATCGGTCAAAATTTCTCCCAGCGTGGCCGCCAGCGTCGGCACGGTGAGATTGGCTTCCGACAGCATCACCGCGCCACGGTTAGCTACCAGCCACGCGGCGTTGCGGGTCTGGTGATCGTCGATGGCGCCCGCCAGCGGAATTATCAGTGCGCCGACACCTGCGGCAGTCAGTTCCGCCACTGTCAGGGCACCCGCGCGACACACCACCAGATCCGCCCAGCCATACGCGCTTGCCATATCGCCAATAAAATCGTCGACCTGGGCCGCGACCCCGGCAGCGGCGTAGGCTGCGCGGGTTGTCGCCAGATGCTTACGGCCGCTTTGGTGTCGAACTTGCGGTCGCTCACCCACCGCTATCAAGGCCAGCGCCTCGGGAAGACAACGATTGATAACGCTCGCACCCAAGCTGCCGCCCAGCACCAGCAGACGCGGCTGCCGCGGCGCGTTAGCCATGCGCAGGGCGGGATCGGGCAACGCCAGAATTTCGCCACGCACCGGATTGCCGCAGTGTTCACCGCGCGACAATGTGTCTGGAAAGCCGGTCAGCACGCGCGTAGCGAAGCGCGCCAGGATCCTGTTGGTGGTACCAGCCACGGCGTTTTGCTCGTGAATCACCAACGGTTTACCCAACAAACGTGCCGCCACGCCACCGGGGCCGGCGGCGTAACCACCGAACCCTAACGCCGCATCCACCCGCGCGCTGTGCACCGCGCGCAATGCCTGCCACACTGCTTTTATCAATCTACCCAGTCCCCGCAATTGCTCGATCCGGCCTTTACCCCGGATGCCCACTACGTCGATATACGCCAACGGCCACCCCGCAGCGGGCACCAGCTCGCTTTCGATACCCTTGCGGGTTCCGAGCCAGCACACGTCCACGCCGCCGTCGCGCAGTTGTCGTGCAACTGCCAGCGCCGGAAATACGTGTCCGCCCGTCCCTCCCGCCATAATCATCACCCGTTTAGCCACCGGTTCGCGCCCGTTGTACCCGCTGCGTTGGCGTTAGCGGTGCGTCATCAAGTTCTTTGCCCACCCGCAGCACCAGCGCCACCATGGCGCTCGACACCAGCAAACTGCTACCGCCGTAACTGACAAAGGGCAACGTCAAACCCTTGGTCGGCAACAGGCCCGAGGTCACGCCGACGTTGATAAACGCCTGCCCCGCAATCAATGCGGCGATACCGAACAGCAGATACACCGCAAACCATTCCTGCCGCAGTACCGCTTTGCGCGCAATCGCCAGCACCCGGGTAACCAGCAGCACAAATAACCCGAGTACTATCAGTATCCCGAACAGCCCAAACTCTTCGCCGATGATCGCCAGCACAAAATCGGTGTGGGCCTCCGGCAGGTAAAACAGTTTTTGCACGCTATTGCCAAGCCCGACCCCAAACCACTCCCCGCGCCCAAACGCGATCAGTGACTGGGTCAACTGGTAGCCGCTGTTGTACTGGTCCGCCCAGGGGTCCAGAAAAGTCACCAGGCGCTGCATGCGATAAGGCGAACTGATAGCAATCAACACCAGGCCGGCAACACCAACCAGCAACAACCCTGCGAACTGCCACAGCTTTACACCGCCGAGAAACATCATCACCAGCACCGTTGCCGCTATCACTACCGAGGAGCCGAAATCCGGTTCCAGCAATAACAACAAAATCACCAGACCGAGAATCGCCAGGTGCTTAACAAAATTTTGCCACTGCCCCTGGATCCGCTCGCGACGCAAATGGCTGGCCATAAATACAATTACCGCCAGCTTGGCTAACTCGGAGACCTGCACATTGAAGGGGCCTAAATTT
>JBFJKD010000108.1:0-7220 GCA_041635095.1 Porticoccaceae bacterium | reverse complement strand
CACTGAGCGAGATGGTCGAGCGTCATCGGGATCTTATGTACGAATGCTAAATCGCGGATTTTGCTGGTATAATGCCCGCTGGTTGCTACCCTGGAAGTGCAATGTCCTCATCCCATTACGAAATTCTCATGCTGCCCGACGGCGAAGTGGTGCTGCAGCGCTCTGACGTGTCCGGCGAGCCGCTGGTGCGTATCGCCTTCTCCGACGAAGCCAAATATTTTCTGGGCGACGCGAGCATGGATGTTGCGCGGGCGATGATTGACGCAGGTATAGAACTGGTCGAACAACTGGGTGCCGAAGGTCAGCTCGACGAAGGCGAGGTTGCCAAATACGGTGACCGGACGTTGCACTAGCCACACCGCTGCATCCTCGTCTGAGTGATTTTGTAGGCGGATGGTCACCAGGCTCCAGCTAAGACCGCCGCAGGAATTGTGTGCCAGATCGAACGTTTTAAAAAGTACGCCGACGCAACCAGGGGCTCTATTCGAACATCCCTAGGTGCGGATAAGACCCACCGACAAACCCTCAATGGCAAACTCCTGAGTTCTAAGATCGACGAAAATCGGTTCAAAATCCTCGTTCTCGGGCAATAACAGTAGTTCGTAGCGGCTGCGGGTTTTTTTTAGACGTTTTACCGTAACCTCATTATCAATGCGCGCCACTATGATTTGTCCGTTCTCGCCCACTGCGGTGCGGTGTACGGCTAGCAGGTCACCATCCAAAATACCCGCATCGCGCATACTCATGCCACTAACTCGTAGTAAATAATCGGCACTGGGACGAAACAGCGATGCGGGAACATTGTAATAGTCCTCGATATGTTCCTCCGCCAAAATCGGATTGCCTGCGGCGACGCGACCGACAACCGGTAGCCCGGACTGTTGGTGTAACAGGCGTAGCCCGCGAGAAGCGCCGGGCACCATTTCGATCACGCCTTTGCGAGCTAATGCGCGCAAATGCTCCTCCGCCGCATTGGCTGATCGAAAACCGAGCTGGTCGGCAATTTCCGCCCGCGTGGGAGGGAAGCCCGTGTCTTCAATGGCGCGGCGAATTAGTTTGAGGACCTGATTCTGGCGAGCGGTTAGCGTGGCGGTCATGGGCGTAGTTCTTAAGGAAATTACTGTGATTATATCCAGTAGCTACAAAATCGCAAGGCGAAAGACCGGTAATTTTCGGGCTTTTTAAGTTGGCAGTTGCAGTGGGCGCAGGTTAATTGCGGTGTGCGGAAGCTGTAGCTGAAACCCTAGAAGTCGTCGCTGTCGAACGCCATATCGGGCTCAATATTCGCCAGCGGGTCGTCCCAGTTATCGGGTACGTAGACATCATCGGTGTCGTTATTGTCATCGTCACTCAACTCGTAGGAGCTACGCCAGTCTTCCGGTGGCTGGGCGGGAATTACCACCATTTGCTGCCAGGTATCAAAATCCAGTTCGGCTACTTCCCCGTCGTAGTACTGGATTTCGATGGTTCCATCGTCGTTATCAATGGCGATAACTTCAAATATCTGATCTTCCTGTGCGTCCTGGTACCAGGCATTCAACAGCGGCTTGTGCTTTGCCACGATAATCACCTTTATCTCTTTGACGATTCTTGGTCAACATAGCACCGCTACCGGGCGGTTGCACTAGGGCGGCTTGACGGGGTCATTGTCATCCATAAAAGTAGTAGTCGGTCGTGTTCTTTTGAGAATTCCTAACCTGCTAATTACTAACAATAAATTTTTCTGGTAACGTTTATAATTAGTGCCTGTGGAGATATAAAATGTTTTATAAATGAAAAAACTATCTAACAATGCTCTTGCCTTTTAAATTTTAGAATACCAATGACCATGATGTTAAACTTTAAATTTTAACTTATGGGTGTCGCGCCCGAGGATATGCCATGGTGCCCGGCCCATTGATGCTCGACCTGGAGACGACCGTACTGACGGCGGAGGAGCAGGATTTATTGCGCCACTCACAGGTGGGCGGAGTGATTTTTTTTAGCAGGAACTTCCAGTCCCGCGAACAATTTATCGAGTTGACTGCGGCAATTGCAGAGCTACGTTCCGATTTGTTGCTGGCGGTAGATCAGGAGGGCGGTCGGGTGCAGCGCCTGCGGGAGGGCTTTACCCGTTTACCTGCCATGCAGATATTGGGGGATTTGTTAGCGCGCGATCCCGTTAATGGGTCACGGATAATTGTGGATGTTGGCTGGCTGATGGCAAGTGAATTGATCGCCTGCGGTGTCGACTTTAGTTTCGCGCCCGTACTGGATGCGGATCGCGCGTATTGTGAGGTTATTGGCGACAGGTCATTTGGCGATGATCCGGAGCGGATTGTCGGCGCAGCCCAATGTTTTATCGATGGCATGGGCGAAGCGGGCATGGCGGCCACCGGCAAGCATTTTCCCGGCCACGGGGGGGTGCGGGGCGACAGTCATCTGGAAACCCCGTACGACGGGCGCAGTCTGGCGCAATTGCGTGCGCGGGATTTGGTTCCGTTCGCGAAACTTGCCCCATCTCTTGGCGGTGTTATGCCGGCGCACATGGTCTTTCCACAGGTAGATTCCCGCGCAGTCGGTTTTTCTTCTTTGTGGTTACAGCAGATCCTGCGGGGGGAACTGGGCTTTAATGGTGTAATTTTCAGCGATGATCTGTCCATGAAAGGTGCCGACGTTGAAGGCGGGTACGCGGCGAAAACTGCCGCGGCACTACGCGCCGGTTGCGATATGGTGTTGGTGTGTAATAATCGTGGGGGCGCACTTGAGGTGCTGGATTATCTCGATAAAAACTCTGTACAACCGCCCGCCAGGCTGGGCTCGATGAAAGCACGAGAGCGCTGGTCGTGGGGAGAGTTGGCGCATCATCCGCGACGCTTGGCCACTGCGGAACAACTGCAACGCCTCGTGTAATTCACTTACGTTAAAGGGCCGTAATTAGTAATGCTCGAATATCTGGAAAACTGGTTTACCCATATTGTCGGTAGCACCTATGTTTGGTGGTTGGAAATTTTTGCCATTGTGCTGGCGGCGCTGATACTAGGTTATGTCCTTAATAAAATTATTTTGTTGTTGCAAAAGAAGGTCAAAAACACGCGTAGCGTGTGGGATGACGCGTTACTCGAGGCGTGCCGCAAGCCACTGGTGTGGATGGTGTGGATTGTTGGTATTAATTTTGCCGCCGGAATTGTCGCGCGACTACTGGACTCGCCCTGGGGTGATCTGGTAGAGCCGATCAATCGCCTGGCAGTTGTATTTTTGCTGGCGCTGTTTCTGGTCAATCTGGTACAGCGGGCGGAACGTAATCTAACTCATTCTGAGTATGTGGCAGAGCCGATGGATCCCACCACGGTGCACGCCATCGGCAAGCTGGTGCGTATTGCGGTGGTGATTACGGCGACGTTAATCGCTCTGCAAACCATGGGCTATAGCGTGTCGGGCGTATTGGCGTTCGGGGGCATCGGTGGCCTGGCACTCGGTTTTGCGGCAAAAGATTTACTGGCAAACTTTTTCGGCGGTTTGACAATTTATATGGACCGGCCATTTGCGGTAGGAGAATGGATACGGTCTCCCGACAAGGAAATCGAAGGCACCGTGGAGGATATCGGTTGGCGCCTGACTCGAATTCGCACCTTTGACAAACGACCGCTATATATACCGAATTCGGTATTTACCAATATTGCAGTCGAAAACCCTTCGCGTATGTGGAACCGCAGGGTTCGCGAAACCATCGGAGTGCGCTACCAGGACGTCGCGCAAATGCGCTCCATCGTCGCACAGGTTAAGGCGATGCTCGAGACCCATGCAGACATCGATACGCAGCAGATCCTCATGGTTAATTTCGACCAGTTCGGCCCCAGCTCCCTGGATTTTTTTATCTACGCGTTTACCCGTACCACCGACTGGCAACAGTTTCACGAGATCAAACAGGAGTTGCTGTTGAAAGTTGCCGATATTATTGCTGAGCACGGCGCTGAGATTGCTTTCCCTACGTCCACGGTTTATCTGGCGGGACAGGATGTGCCCACAGATGACGAAGAACCTTCAGACGCGCGGGGTACCGCGTAGCCCGCGCAATGATCAGGGTGGGAGCGGGCGTCGATAACGAGCCCTGCACAACAGGCGATAAGCGGTGGGCAACACCAGCATGGACAACAAGGGTGCGGTGATCATGCCGCCCACCATCGGCGCTGCGATGCGACTCATGATTTCCGAGCCGGTACCTTCACCCAGTAATATCGGCAGCAAGCCCGCGAGTATCACGGCTACCGTCATCGCTTTGGGGCGGACCCGTAGCAATGCGCCTTCCCGTATCGCGGCGTCCAGCCCGGCGAGGTTATTCGCAGTGGATTGCTGCAACCGCGTATCCAGGCCCCGCCCAGCCAACGCCCGGCGTAGATACAACAACATGACTACTCCGAATTCGGCGGCCACGCCAGCTAGTGCGATCAGACCGATGCCGGTCGCCACAGACAGGTTAAACTCCATAAAATAAAGAAACCAAATGCCGCCAGACAGAGCGAAAGGTAGTGTTGTCATCAGCAGCAAGGCTTCATCGAAGCGGCGAAAAGTGGTGTACAGCAGCAGGAAAATGATCAGCAATGTGATCGGAATCATCAGACGCAACCGGGCATTGGCGCGCTGCATAAATTCGAACTGCCCCGAGTAGCTGACGCTGACACCGGCCGGTAGCGTTACATCCTGCGCAATCGCCGTGCGCAGTTCCTCGACGATGGCCGCCAGGTCGCCATCCCGCACGTCCACGTACACCCAGCCGGAAAGACGTGCATTTTCACTTTTGATCATGCTCGGTCCATGGCTGAGTTCGATGCTCGCGATGGCGCCCAATGTGATTTGCTCGCCGCTCGCGGTGAGTACCGGCAAGCGACGCAGTTTTTCGACGGAATCACGCAGCTCTCTCGGGTAGCGCACGTTAATCGGGAAACGCGCCAGGCCGTCGATCACTTCGCCAATATTCTCGCCACCGATGGCGCTGGCAACGATGCGCAGTACATCGTCAATGTTTAAGCCGTAGCGCGCAGCACGGTCCCGTTGTGGAACAATGTCGATGTAACGGCCACCACTCAGGCGTTCTGCAAATGCCGAACTGACCCCGGGAACCCGACGTGCAGCCTGTTCGATGTGCTGCGTTGCACTGTCGATGGTGAGCAGGTCACCGCCTGACACTTTGACACCAATGGCACTCTTGATACCGGTCGCGAGCATGTCGATACGGTTGCGAATCGGCGGTACCCAGACATTGGTCAGACCCGGTACGGTGACGATGCGATCCAGTTCGTCGATCAGTTGCTCGGGGGTTAATCCCGGGCGCCACTGATCGCGAGGTTTGAACTGAATAGTCGTCTCAAACATTTCCAGGGGTGCCGGGTCGGTGGCAGTCTCGGCGCGACCAGCCTTGCCAAATACGGTTGCGACTTCAGGTACTGTTTTGATCATACGGTCGGTTTGCTGCACCAGTTCGGCGACGTTGGCCACTGAAAATCCTGGCAAAGCGGAGGGCATATACAGCACATCGCCTTCGTCCAGGGTGGGCATAAACTCGCCTCCCAACCGGGACAACGGCCACAGTGCACTAAGCAGTATCAGCGCCGCAAACAGCAATGTCAGACCGGGTTGGCGTAGAGTCCAGTCGAGTGCCGGGCCATAGACGGTGGTCAGAAAACGATTGAGAGGATTAGCATTTTCAGACGGCACTCGCCCGCGAATCCAGTAGCCCATAGCTACTGGAACTACTGTTACCGCCAGTATAGCGGCGGCGGCCATGGCAAACGTTTTGGTAAACGCGAGGGGTCCGAATAGTCGCCCTTCCTGCGCCTCGAGGGTAAAAACAGGCATAAAGGAGAAGGTGATAATCAGCAAACTGAAAAACAATGCGGGCCCGACTTCTGTCGCTGCGTTGGCAATGGTCTGCCAGTGGGCGGCGCCGACAAGTTGTTGTCCGGCATGTGTTTTATGCCATTGCTCAATATGTTTATGGGCATTTTCAATCATCACCACGGCGGCATCGACCATGGTGCCGATGGCGATGGCGATGCCCCCAAGGGACATAATATTGGCATTGATACCGAGCTGGCGCATCACCGCAAAGGCCATTAAGATGCCCAGCGGTAGCGACAGTATGGCGACCATCGACGAACGTATGTGTCCCAGAAAAATAATACAAACCAGTGCGACTATCGCCAGTTCTTCCAGAAGTTTTTCGGTTAAATTACCAATCGCTCGGTCGATCAGTTGCGAGCGGTCATAGGTGGTAATAATTTCAACCCCCGCAGGCAGGCTCGCCTTTAACGCGGCGAGTTTTTGTTCGATAGCGGCAATGGCGGTGCGTGCGTTCTTGCCGCTGCGCAAGATCACCACGCCACCGGCTACTTCGCCCTCGCCATTAAGTTCGGCGATACCGCGGCGCATCCCCGGCCCGATAGTCAGATGCGCCACGTCACTCAGGGTGATGGGTACGCCATCGTGCAATGCGAGAGGAATAGCATAAAAATCGGCCTCTGTCGCCAGGTAACCGCCAGCGCGCACCATAAACTCGGTTTCGGCGATTTCAACCACCGCGCCGCCGGTTTCCCGATTGGCCTGCTGCACGGCGGTAATCACCTGTTGCAGGGTGATGTTGTAGTGCAGCAATTTGTATGGGTCGACGACCACCTGATATTGTTTGACCATGCCCCCCAGGCTGGCGATTTCGGCTACGTCCGGAACGGTTTTCAGTTCGTATTTCAAAAACCAGTCCTGCAAGGCGCGCAACTGCGCGAGGTCGTGCTTGCCGGTTCTGTCCACCAGCGCGTATTCGTAAATCCAGCCCACGCCAGTGGCATCCGGCCCCAACTGGGGCTTGGCACCGATCGGCAATTGGCCCTGTATCTGGCTCAGGTATTCAAGCACCCGGGAGCGCGCCCAGTACACATCGGTACCATCGTCAAACAACACGTAAACGAAGGAGTCGCCGTACAGGGAAAACCCGCGCACGGTTTTGGCTCCGGGAACCGCAAGCATGGTGGTGGTCAGGGGGTAGGTGACCTGGTTCTCCACAATCTGCGGTGCCTGGCCGGGGTAGCTGGTGCGGATAATAACTTGAACATCGGAGAGATCCGGCAGGGCATCCACCGCAGTGGTGCGCAGTGCCCAGATTCCCCAGCCGGCGAAAATCACCGCCGCCAGCAACACGATGGGCCGTTGCGCAATGGACCAGTGAATCAGGCGCGCAATCACGGTTG
>JBFJKD010000107.1:0-7260 GCA_041635095.1 Porticoccaceae bacterium | reverse complement strand
CGGTCCCGAGGCGGTGTTTGAGCTGGAACACATGGGCTTACCGTTTTCACGCACCGAGGAAGGTCGCATCTATCAGCGGCCATTTGGTGGGCAGTCCAAGGATTTTGGTCGCGGTGGTCAGGCCGCGCGCACCTGTGCTGCTGCCGACCGCACTGGCCATGCGCTGTTGCATACGCTGTATCAAAGTAATCTGAAAAATAAGACGGTATTTCTCAACGAGTGGTTTGCCGTCGACCTGGTAAAAAATCGGGATGACGCAGTGGTGGGGGTTATTGCCATCAATATCGAAACGGGGGAAACCGTCTACGTGAAATCCCGTGCGACGGTGCTGGCCACGGGCGGTGCCGGGCGTATTTATGCTTCCACCACCAATGCGCATATCAATACCGGGGATGGTCTCGGTATGGCCCTGCGCGCGGGCTACCCGGTGCAGGACATAGAAATGTGGCAGTTCCACCCAACCGGTATCGCTGGCGCCGGGGTGCTGGTCACAGAGGGTTGTCGCGGCGAAGGTGGTTATTTAATCAACAAGGATGGCGAGCGATTTATGGAACGCTACGCGCCCAATGCCAAGGATCTCGCCGGGCGCGATGTGGTGGCACGCTCCATGGTACTCGAAATTCTCGCCGGGCGTGGCTGTGGCCCGAATGGCGATCATGTGCTGCTGAAACTCGATCACCTCGGCGAAGAAGTACTGCAAAGTCGACTGCCGGGAATTTGTGAATTATCGAAAACGTTTGCCCATGTGGACCCGGTGCACGACCCGGTACCCGTGGTGCCCACCTGTCACTACATGATGGGGGGGATTCCCACCAATATTCATGGGCAGGCGCTAACCCGCGGGGCCGATGGCGAGGACAAAATAATTGAAGGATTTTTTGCCTGTGGCGAAGTGGCCTGTGTGTCCGTACACGGCGCGAATCGTTTGGGCGGTAATTCATTGCTGGATCTGGTGGTGTTTGGCCGTGCCTCGGGACTGTTTATCGAAAAGTCGTTGCGCGAGGGTGTAGAAATACGCGACGCGTCCGATACAGATATAGAGCAGGCGATGAGTGGGCTGAATCGCATCAACGCGAACCGCGATGGTGAGGGTACGGCCGAACTGCGCAAAGAGTTGCAGACAATTATGCAAAACCACTTCGGCGTTTTCCGGCGTGGGGATTTTATGCGCGAAGGGGTTGCCAAGCTCGCCGCGCTGCGTCCGCGCATTGAAAGCGTGCGCCTCGACGATCAGAGCCTGGCCTTTAATACGGCGCGCATTGAGGCGTTGGAGTTACAGAATTTATTTGCGGTTGCCGAGGCGACAGCGATCGCGGCCGAAGCGCGTACAGAAAGCCGAGGTGCCCACGCGCGGGAGGACTTTACGGAAAGGGACGACGAAAACTGGTTGTGCCATTCTTTATATCTACCGCACAACAGGGAAGTTGCGAAGCGCGCGGTGAACTTTGCGCCTAAAACCCGCGACGCGTTTGCGCCCACGGAGCGCAAGTATTAGATTTTGCGAGTACTACCGATGTACTGGAAGCCCCCTGTCAGGGGCTGTCTTTGGTTTGGAAAGTTTAGTTGGGGAATAATTGCGTTATGTTGACTGTCAGTGTCTATCGCTATAACCCGGAAACGGACAAAGCGCCATACATGCAGGATTTTCAACTGGATACCGGCGGCAAAGATTTGATGGTTCTGGACGTTATGGAACTGCTCAAAGCCGAGGATTCCACTCTGGTTTTTCGACGTTCCTGTCGCGAGGGTGTGTGCGGGTCGGACGGTTTGAATATCAATGGCAAGAATGGCCTGGCGTGTGTCACCCCGATATCCGAATGTGTGCGTAAAAACAAGCTGGTGCTACGCCCGCTGCCTGGCCTACCAGTCATTCGCGATCTGGTGGTGGATATGGAGCAGTTTTATGCGCAGTATGAAAAAATTGAGCCCTACCTGCTAAACGATGCGCCGCCCCCCGCTATTGAACGGCTACAAACACCAGAGGAAAGGGCGAAGCTCGACGGTTTATACGAATGTATTTTATGCGCCTGCTGCTCCAGTAGCTGCCCGTCTTTCTGGTGGAATCCCGACAAATTTATCGGCCCGGCCGGATTGCTGCAAGCCTATCGGTTTTTAGCGGACAGTCGCGACACCGCCACCGAAGAACGCTTGAGTAAGCTGGATGATCCATTCAGTGTTTTCCGCTGTCACGGCATTCAAAATTGTGTGGCAGTGTGTCCCAAAGGGCTGAACCCGACTCGGGCGATAGGGCATATCCGTACTATGCTGTTACGTAGCGGCACCTGATTTGCGATCCTGAGGCACGGCCTCGCGGTTGCAACGATGGAGATCGCTGACTGTTATCGTTGAACATCATGCAGGGATAATCGATGCAACAAAGCATCATGGAGAAATTTTTACGTACTTCCCATCTGTCCGGAGGGAATGCGGCCTATATCGAAGGACTTTACGAAACCTATCTGCATAGCCCCAAAAATCTGCCTGAACAGTGGCGTACTTTTTTTGATGCGCTGCCGCGGGTCAATGGTGGCGCAGCGCCGGATGTCTCCCACGATACGATACAGGCGCACTTTGAACTGCTGGGACGCAAGCGCTCTCGCCCGATTCCGGCACCGGGTTCCGGCGGTGTCAATATCGAACACGAGCGCAAACAAATTCGCGTGGTGCAGCTGATTAGCTCGTACCGCTTTCGTGGCCATCAACTGGCGAAGCTGGATCCGCTGGGCATTATGGAACGCGAGGATGTTCCAGATTTGCATCTGAATTACCACGGCTTAACGGACGCGGATATGGACACCACGTTTCAAACTGGGTCTGTGTATATCGGCAAGGAAGAAGCGCCGCTGCGGGAGATTGTCGCCGCTCTGCAGGCGACTTACTGTGGCACCCTTGGCCCGGAATTTATGCACATCACGTCGCTGGCCGAAAAACAGTGGTTGCAGCAACGTTTTGAAAGTGTTCAATCGCGTCCCAACTACGACCGGGAAGTACGCAGCCAGTTACTGGAGCGCCTGACCGCGGCCGAAGGTCTGGAGAAGCACCTCGACTCGAAATACCCCGGTACCAAGCGTTTTGGCCTGGAGGGTGGGGAGAGTTTGATTCCGATGGTGGACGCGCTGATTAATCGCGCTGGCGAATACGGGGCCAAGGAAATTGTTATCGGCATGGCGCATCGGGGCCGCCTCAACGTGCTGGTCAACGTGCTGGGTAAAAATCCGGCGGAAATGTTTGACGAGTTTGAGGGTAAAAAAAGTATTAACACCTCGGGTGATGTCAAATATCACCAGGGCTTTTCTTCCAATGTGATGACTCCCGGAGGGGAAGTACATCTGGCGATGAGCTTTAACCCGTCTCACCTAGAGATTGTGTCGCCGGTGGTCGAAGGTTCCGCGCGCGCCCGACAGGAACGACGCCTGGACAAGCTGGGGGATCAGGTCGTTCCGATCCTGATCCACGGCGATGCCGCGTTCGCTGGCCAGGGTGTGGTGATGGAAACCTTCCAGATGTCGCAGACCCGTGCCTATAAAACCGGTGGTTCCATTCACGTCGTGATTAACAATCAGGTCGGATTCACCACTAATCTACGGGAAGATGTACGCTCTACCGAGTACTGCACAGATATCGCAAAAATGGTGCAGGCACCTATTTTTCACGTTAACGGCGATGATCCCGAGGCGGTGATGTTCGCCACGCTGGTGGCGATGGACTATCGCTATCAGTTCAGAAAAGACGTGGTAATCGATCTGGTTGGTTATCGACGCCGTGGCCACAATGAGACCGATGAGCCGTCCTCCACGCAACCGTTGATGTACAAAAAAATTCGCAGCCACAAATCGACGCGCGCACTGTATGCAGAAAAACTAATCGGCTCGGGCGTGGTGAGTGAGGCGCAAAGCAATGCCATGCTGGACGACTACCGGCAACGACTGGATTCGGGCCATTACGTGGTCAAAAATCTGGTGCCCAACCCCGATAAAGGACTGTTTGTCGACTGGCATCCGTACCTTGGCCACGACTGGACCACACCGGGAAAAACCGGTTATACGCTTAAGGCGCTCAAGGACGTGGCGAGTAAGATCAGTCATATTCCGGATGGCGTGGTGGTGCAACGCCAGGTAGAAAAAATTTATGAGGATCGCCGCAAGATGGCAGGTGGTGCGCTGCCGTTAAATTGGGGTATGGCGGAACTGCTGGCGTACGGGACGTTGCTTGCGGAGGGTTATCCGGTGCGCATGACTGGCCAGGACGTCGGGCGCGGTACGTTTTCCCATCGGCATGCGGTGGTGCACAATCAAAAAACCGGCGTCCCCTATATGCCGCTAAAACATGTTCACCCGGACCAACCGCGAGTGGATATTTACGATTCACTGCTGTCGGAAGAGGCGGTGCTGGCTTTTGAATATGGCTATGCGACTACCGCGCCGCGGGGTTTAGTTATCTGGGAAGCGCAATTCGGTGATTTTGCCAACGGCGCGCAGGTGGTAATTGACCAGTTTATTGCCAGCGGGGAACACAAATGGGGGCGCCTGTGCGGGCTCATCATGCTGCTGCCCCACGGTTACGAAGGACAGGGTCCAGAGCATTCCTCCGCGCGGCTCGAACGTTATCTGCAGCTGTGTGCGGAACACAATATGCAGGTCTGTAATCCGACTACACCTGCTCAGTTGTTTCACATGCTGCGCCGCCAGGCGATACGCCCGATGCGTCGACCGTTAATCGTCATGAGCCCCAAATGGATTTTGCGACACAAGTTGGCCACCTCGACCCTTGAAGAACTGGCGGACGGGGAGTTTAAAACCGTCATCGGTGATACCGAGGCCGCAGCGGAAGCGGTAAAACGCGTGGTGCTGTGTAGTGGTAAGGTTTACTACCACCTTTACGAGGAGCGCCAGGAACGAGGTCAGGAAGACGTTGCCCTGGTGCGCATTGAGCAACTGTATCCGTTCGACGATGCGGGACTGGCAGCGGCACTGGCACCCTATAACAATCTTCAGGACGTAATCTGGTGTCAGGAAGAACCCATGAATCAGGGTGTGTGGTACAGCAGTCAGCACCATATGCGCCGCGTACTTTTTGCGCACGACCCGGCACTATATCTCTACTATGTCGGACGGGATCCTTCCGCGGCACCGGCATCGGGGTATATGTCCAGCCATCTCGAACAACAGAAAAAGTTTATTGACGAAGCACTGAATCTGGAATTTTTTATAGCTGGGCACTGACTGCCAGAAAGGAAGTTAACCGATGATCATTGAGATAAAGGCCCCAACCTTTCCCGAGTCTGTTCAGGAAGGATCCATCGCAACCTGGCACAAACAGCCGGGAGAGGCGGTGGAGCGCGATGAGTTGCTGGTAGATATCGAAACAGACAAGGTGGTGCTGGAAGTTTTGTCGCCCACGACGGGAACTGTTCGAGAAGTTGTCAAGGTGGAGGGGGATACGGTGTTAAGCGGCGAGGTCATCGCCCGGATTCAGGCGGGTGAGGGTGCTGTCGATGTAGCGTCTGTCGATAATGATGCGGGCGATGCGGCGGGGGTCGCAGACGCTGAAGACAGTGCTGCGCCGATTGCCAGCCCCGCTGCCCGCAAGATAGCGGATCAGCGCGGCATTGATCTGGCGTCGGTGAGCGGCTCTGGCCGGGATGGGCGCATTACCAAAGAAGATGTGACCAATTATCAGCCTGCAGCAGCAGCGGCATCGACCGCGCCGCGGCCAGCCGACAATGTGGAAAAGCCACCGTCGGCACCGTCCTCCACGGCCGCGGCAATACCTGTGGCGCTCGATGTGGCGGGCGAACGGGTTGAAAAACGTGTGCCGATGACCCGTATGAGGGCGCGCATTGCCGAACGCCTGCTGCAAGTAACGCAAAACACCGCGATGCTCACCACCTTCAACGAAGTCGACATGCACCGCATTATTGAGCTGCGCAACGAGTTCAAAGAACAGTTCAGTAAAATGCACAACGGCACCCGGCTCGGTTTTATGAGTTTCTTTGTGCGCGCTTCGGTGGAAGCTCTGAAACGCTTCCCGTTGGTCAATGCCTCTATCGACGGTAGTGATGTGGTCTATCACGGTTATCAGGATGTGGGTGTGGCGGTCTCTACCGATCGTGGTCTGGTGGTGCCAGTGCTGCGCGATGCGGATCAAATGAGCTTGGCGGAAGTAGAGAGCAAAATTGCCGAATTTGGAGCCCGTGCGCGGGACAACAAATTGACGATTGAGGAAATGATCGGTGGCACGTTCACTATTACCAATGGCGGGGTCTACGGGTCGCTGTTATCCACACCGATTCTCAATCCGCCACAGACCGCCATCCTGGGTATGCACACGATTAAGGAGCGGCCTATCGCTGAGCAGGGAGTCGTGGTGATCCGTCCGATGATGAATCTCGCGTTGTCTTACGATCACCGTCTGGTGGACGGCAGAGACGCGGTTCTTTTTCTGTTAGCGATTAAAGAAATGATCGAAAATCCTGCTAAGATATTACTTGAAATATAGTATTTAACTTACTGATATATAATATATTTAGGCGAAATTATGGCTGATAAATACGACGTGATTGTGATTGGCTCCGGCCCCGCCGGTTATGTCTGCGCGATACGTGCGGCGCAACTCGGCCTGAAGACCGCCTGTATTGAAAAATACGTGACGGCGGACGGCGACGGGGTTAACGGCGGCACCTGCCTCAACGTGGGCTGTATTCCCTCGAAGGCGTTGCTGGACAGTTCGTACCTCTACTCCGAAGCCCTGTCGTCCTTTGACAAACACGGTATTGGGGTCAAGGACGTGGCGCTGGATGTGGGCAAAATGATTGGCCGCAAGGATCAGATCGTCAAGCAGCTCACCGGCGGTATCGCCGGGCTGTTTAAAAGTAACGAGGTCACGGCACTGTATGGCACCGGCAAGCTGCTGGCGGGGCACAAGGTAGAATTTACCGATCACCAGGGTAAGGTGCAGACCCTGGCCGCGGAGCATGTGGTGTTGGCGACCGGGTCGCAACCGATCGATATTCCCGTGGCGCCCATCAACGGCGAAACCATTATCGATTCTTCCGGCGCGCTGGCGCTCACCAAAGTTCCCAAACGCCTCGGTATTATCGGCGCCGGGGTTATCGGGCTGGAACTGGGTAGTGTCTGGAATCGTCTTGGCTCGGACGTGGTGTTGCTGGAGGCCCTCGACGTATTTCTGGCGATGATGGACAAACAAATTGCCCGGGACGCCAACAAAATATTTAGCAAGCAGGGCCTGGATATTCGCCTG
>JBFJKD010000106.1:0-7290 GCA_041635095.1 Porticoccaceae bacterium | reverse complement strand
GTCGTTGTGGGCCAATCCACAGTTGGTCGTGGGTGACGACGACCGCGTGATATCCCTGGCCCGCGCTCTGGGCGTGGATGCGGGGCAGTTGCAGGGCCGCCTGGAACAGTTTCGGAATAAGGAATTTATGTATCTGGCCCGTCAGTTGACCCCGGATGAGGCGGATAAAGTCCTGCGTCTCGATATTGCGGGGGTGTACGGTCAGCAGGAGTACAAACGGTTTTATCCCGCTGGCGAAGTGGTTGCCCAGCTAGTCGGATTTACCAACATCGATGACCGTGGGCAAGAGGGCATGGAGCTGGCCTACGAGCGGCAGCTCGCCGGGGTGCCGGGCGCCAAGCGCGTGATCAAGGATCTCAAGGGCAGGGTGATTAAAGATCTGGAATTGGTGCGTAGCGAAAAACCGGGAAAAAACCTCACTCTCAGTATTGATTTGCGCTTGCAGTATCTCGCCTACCGGGAGTTAAAAGCGGCCATTGGCCGCTTTCAGGCCGCGTCCGGTTCGGTGGTGGTGGTGGATGTGCGCAGCGGGGAAATTTTAGCCATGGTGAATCAGCCATCCTACAATCCCAATGATCGCACGCGCCTCGACACCAGCGCCATGCGCAACCGGGCGGTAACCGATCTGGTGGAGCCCGGCTCGTTGATGAAACCACTGACGGTGGTGGCGGCGCTCGAAAGTGGCAAATTCACCCCAGACTCAATCATCGACACCAGTCCTGGCTACGTGCGTGTCGAAAACAAGACGTTTGTCGATCACAGCAACTACGGGCCGTTGACAGTCACCGGCATATTGACCAAATCCAGCCAGGTAGGGATTACCAAGATCGCGCTGGAACTACCGCCGGAGCATATTCGCGATGTGTTCGAGCGGGTAGGTCTGGGTCGCGATACCGGTACTGGCTTTCCGGGGGAAAGTGTCGGTAGTCTGCCGGGCAAACAGCGCTGGCGGGCGATTGAGCGAGCCACGTTTGCGTTTGGCTACGGACTGTCGGCCACCCCCCTGCAACTTGCGCAGGCTTACGCCGTATTGGCTAATAACGGTGTCCATCAGCCAGTCAGTTTGCTCAAGCGAGAAGCCGGTGCTGGAGTTGTACCTGGGGAGCAGGTGATTGATCCCGCGGTGGCGCTAGCCGTACGCACCATGTTGCAAAACGTGACCTTGCCCGGTGGCACTGGCACGCGCGCTGCGATTCCGGCCTACGCGGTTGCGGGCAAAACCGGCACCGCCCATAAGGTGGGCGCGGAGGGTTACCAGAAGAGTCGTTACATCTCGCTCTTCGCTGGCATGGTGCCGGTGCATAACCCGCGGTTGGTGACGGTGGTGGTGGTGAACGACCCGCAGGGCGGCAGTTATTTTGGCGGACTGGTCGCGGCGCCGGTGTTTGCCCGAGTCACCGCCGATGCGTTGCGCCTATTGAATATCGCGCCGGAGTTGCCAGACGGTAAACAGGCGCTCGCCAGGGATAGTAAAGTGGCGCGAGGAGATAAGACGTGATGCCGGCTGCCAACGAGCAAGGCGTGCCGACGTTGGGTTCGCTGCTGCCGCACGTACTACTGGCTCCGGCAGTGGCGGCCTTGCCGGTGGCGGCATTAAAACTGAACAGTCAGGAAATCGTTCCGGCGCGTATGGAACGCGGCGTGGGGTGTGCCGGAGATGTGTTTATTGCCGTGCCCGGTGCGCGGGTTGACGGTCGGGATTTTATCGCGCAGGCCGTTGCGGCCGGTGCTATTGCGGTGATCGCTGAAGCGCACGCAGTGGCAGAGGTTGGCGCCACCGCAGGATCGCACGCCGTGCAACCAGCCCCGGCCGCAATATCTAGCGTGCCGATTATTCCAGTAGAGGGTTTACGTGCCCAGCTGAGCGCCATCAGCGCGCGTTTTTACGCGGATCCCAGCGTCCATCTGACGGTGACCGGGGTCACCGGCACCAACGGTAAAACTACCTGTAGCCAGTTACTGGCGCAATTATTTCATGTGCTTGGCGATACGGCCGGTGTTATGGGTACATTGGGCTGGGGGCCAGTGGGTGTGGCGGATGAGGCGCTGGTCGATACGGGCATGACCACCCCCGACGCGATCCACACTCAGCAAATTCTCGCTGCACTGCGCGGCAAAGGTGTGCAGCGCGTGGTGATGGAAGTGTCGTCCCACAGCCTGGTACAGCAGCGCGTCGCAGCGGTGCACTTCGATACTGCCATCTTTACCAACTTGAGTCGCGACCATCTCGATTACCACGGCACCATGGACGACTATCGCGCCGCCAAAGCGCAGTTGTTTGCACTGCCGGGTTTGCGGCGGGCGATTGTCAACCGGGACGACCCAGCTGGCCTGGCAATATACCGGGACTTGCCCGCCGGGATTGACAGCTACCTGTACTCTGTTTTGGATCCGCATGCACATATCTATGCCGCTACTTATACCTTGTCCGCGCAGGGTATTGAGGCCCGCATCGTCAGTCCCTGGGGTGAGGGCGTGCTGAGCAGTCAACTGTTAGGGGGCTTCAATCTTAGCAACTTGCTGGCCGTCGTTGCGGCCGCCTGTGTGCAGGGATTTGCGCTGGCGGACGTGTTGGCAGCGGTGCCGCAGTTAACCCCGGTGCCAGGGCGCATGCAGCTGGTTGATGCGAGCCTGCCACCGATGGTAGTGGTCGATTACGCCCACACACCGGATGCATTACACCAAGCGCTGGCGGCGTTGCGCGGCCATTGTGTCGGCGCATTGTGGTGTGTGTTTGGCTGCGGGGGAGATCGCGATCGCGGCAAGCGCGCCCAGATGGGCGCCATTGCCGACGCACAGGCGGATCGAGTCGTTGTTACCAGCGACAATCCCCGCAGCGAAAAACCGCAACACATTATTGACGATATTCTGGTTGGAATCCGTAGCGGGCGCGCGCAGGTTATGCCTGATCGTCGGGAGGCTATTCGTTACGCGATTCTGACAGCGCAGCCTGGGGATATAGTGCTGATTGCCGGTAAGGGACACGAAACCTATCAGTGGGTGGGTGAAAACCGCTGGCCGTTCAGCGATATGGCGGAAGCGCGTCTGGCGTTGCGCGCGCGGGTGTCGCCATGACGGTGCGCGATTTGACGTTGTCGCAGGCGGCGCAGTCCTTCGGTGGAACGCTGGTATATCCAGATTGTCGCTTTAACGCGGTGTCCATCGATAGCCGTACATTGAGCCGGGGCGATCTGTTTATCGCGCTGCGCGGCGCGCGTTTTGATGGCCACGATTTTTTACCGCAGGCAGCGCTCAGTGCTTGCGGCATCGTGGTGCAACAGCCCGATAAGGATATTGTGCTGCCGCAGTGGGTGGTGCCGGACACGCTGGCGGCGCTGGGTCAGTTGGCGAGTCTCAGCAGAGAACAATTCTCCGGGCCAGTGATTGCGATCACCGGGAGTAGCGGTAAAACCACGGTCAAGGAAATGGTGGCGGCGATTTTGAGTGCCTGCGGGCCAACCCTGGCGACCCGTGGCAATTTGAACAACCACATCGGCGTGCCGCTGACGTTGCTGCGCCTGGCTACCCAGCATCGCTACGCGGTGATTGAGATGGGCGCCAGCGCACCCGGAGAAATCGAATATGCGTGCGGCATTGCCCGGCCAACTGTTGCGCTGGTCAATAACGTGATGCCCGCCCATGTTGAGGGGTTTGGCTCCCTGGCGGGCGTGGCACGCGCCAAAGGTGAAATTTATCGCAGTCTGGGGGCCGAAGGCACGGCAGTGCTGAATCTGGATGAACCCTGGGTGGGTGAATGGCGTGCCACGCTGCCGTGCGTTAACACTCTGACCTTCAGCGTGGCCGATCAACAGGCGAACCTCAGGGTCGGCGATGTCAGTTTCGACAACCATGGTTGTGCGGCGTTTACGCTGCTGACCGCATCCGGCAGTGTCCCCGTAAAACTGCAGGTAAGTGGGCGCCACAATCTTGCCAATGCGCTGGCCGCGTCGGCTTGCGCGCTGGCAGCGGGTGCGTCCCTGGCGAATATTTCAGCGGGACTGGAATCGGTAATGCCGGTGCATGGGCGTATGGAATTCAAGAGCGGGAGCAGCGGCGCACGAGTTATCGACGACAGCTACAACGCCAATCCCGGATCCGTATGCGCCGCGATCGATACCCTCGCGGGGTTTACTGGTGAGCGCGTGCTGGTGCTGGGTGATATGGCCGAGCTGGGGGAAGGAGCGGCGCAGATGCACCGCGATGTCGGCGCACACGCCCGGCAAAAAGGTATCGATAAGTTGCTGGCCGTTGGTCCCTGGGGTCTGCACACCGTGTCCGGTTTCGGCGTGGGTGGCACGCATTTTAACGACAAGGCCGCGTTGATAAAGGTGTTATTGGTCGACCTGGGGGCGGAGACGACAGCGCTGGTTAAAGGCTCCCGCAGTGCGGGGATGGAAGAGGTTGTACAGGCAATCACAGCGGAGGAAAACCACTAATGTTGCTATGGCTGGCGGATTTTCTGTCGGAGTACTGGCGCGCATTTGGAGTGGTGCAATACCTGACCTTTCGCGCGATTCTGGGGGTGCTCACGGCGCTTGGCATCTCCCTGCTGCTGGGTCCCGCGGTGATTCGGCGCTTAAACCGCTTACAAATAGGGCAAACCATTCGTACTGATGGTCCGCAGACTCATCTGATTAAATCCGGCACGCCGACCATGGGCGGCGCCCTGATTTTGCTGTCGATTTTTACCAGTGTGCTGCTGTGGTCGGACCTGTCCAGTCGCTATGTGTGGACGGTGTTGCTGGTGACCGCGGCGTTCGGTGTGGTGGGTTGGGTGGATGATTACCGCAAAGTGGTGGAAAAAAACTCCCGTGGGCTGCCCGGTCGCTGGAAATATCTGTGGCAGTCGTTGATCGCCCTGACGGCCGCGATTTTTCTGTACTACACGGCGACGGCGCCGGCTGAAACTCAGTTGATTGTGCCATTTTTTAAAAGTGTGGCCTGGGACATGGGTATTTTATATATCGCGTTGACCTACTTCGTCATTGTCGGCACCAGCAATGCCGTCAATCTGACCGACGGTCTCGATGGTCTGGCAATCATGCCGACGGTACTGGTGGGTGGCGCGCTCGGGGTGTTCGCCTATCTGGTGGGCCACGCCGAATTTGCGAGTTACCTGCACATTCCGTATATCGCTGGTGCCGGTGAGCTGGCGGTGTTCTGCGCGGCGATCATGGGTGCGGGCCTCGGCTTTTTGTGGTTCAACACCTACCCGGCGCAGGTGTTTATGGGCGACGTTGGGGCGCTCGCGCTGGGCGCTGCGCTGGGTGTGGTCGCCGTTATTGTGCGCCACGAAATAGTGCTGTTCATCATGGGCGGAATTTTTGTGCTGGAAACCGTCTCGGTGATTATGCAGGTTGCATCCTTCAAGTTAACCGGTAAGCGCATTTTTCGCATGGCGCCGATTCATCATCATTTCGAATTGAAAGGTTGGCCGGAACCGCGCGTCATTGTGCGGTTCTGGATTATTACGGTGGTACTGGTGCTGTTCGGGCTAGCCACTTTGAAGCTGCGTTGAACGGCAGTCATTGACTAGCCAATGAAAGGTGAGCGGGTGTCACAACTGATAGCGAGCAACAATCTGACCGTGGTGGTGGGCCTCGGTGCCACCGGGCTGTCGGTGGCGCGCTTTCTGGCCCGGCGCGGGGAGCCGTTTGTCGCGGTTGATACGCGCGCGGCTCCCCCTGGTCTGGAGGAACTCAGGCGCACGGTTCCGGATGTGCCGGTCGAGCTTGGGGAATTGAATGCCGCGACACTGCTCGGCGCCAACCGTATTGTCGTTAGCCCGGGCCTGGATACACAGCATCCGGCGCTGCGGCGCGCGCGCGATCAGGGCGTTGCGCTGTGTGGTGATATCGAACTGTTTGCAGCTGCGGCGCGCGCCCCGGTGGTTGCGATTACGGGTTCCAATGGCAAGAGTACGGTGACCACGCTGGTCGGTGAAATGGCCCGTGCCGCGGGTAAAAATGTCGGTGTCGGCGGCAATCTCGGGACCCCCGCGCTCGATCTGCTGGCCGACGACCGCGACCTGTATGTACTGGAGTTATCCAGTTTTCAACTGGAACTGGTGCACGACCTCAACGCCCAGGTTGCCACCGTGCTCAATCTCAGCGCTGATCATATGGACCGGTACACCGCGCTCGCGCACTACCACACCGCCAAGCATCGGATTTTTCGCGGCGCGCGGCAGGTGGTGGTGAATCGGGACGACGCCCTGTCGCGTCCTCTGGTACCTGCCACCGTCAAGTACTGGACGTTTGGTATCGGCGTGCCCGACTTTAATGGATTTGGCATTATTACTCGGGATGGCGAAGCGTGGTTGGCATTCGAATTTAAACCACTGATGCCGGTGGACGACGTGCGTATCAAGGGACAGCACAACATCGCCAATGCGCTGGCGGCTCTGGCAATAGGTCACGCGGTGGAGCTGCCGATGGACACGATGCTGGCCACGTTGAAAATTTTCGCGGGATTGCCCCACCGTTGCCAGACCGTCGCGACCAACGCGGGTGTGACCTGGATTGACGATTCCAAGGCCACGAATGTGGGCGCGGCAATTGCCGCAGTCAACGGTTTTGCGCAGACCTTCGAGCGCATTGTCCTGATTGCCGGTGGGCAGGGTAAAGGACAGGATTTTGAACCGCTGCGCGCCGCGCTGGCGGGCCGTGTCAGGCAGGTGATCCTGCTTGGCGAAGACGCGCCGCGCATTGAGCGCGCGCTGCACGGGGATGTGCCCACCGTGTTCGCGACATCCATTGAGGCCGCCGTACAGGCCGCGACGCGGGTGGCAATGCCGGGGGACGCGGTGCTGCTTTCTCCGGCCTGTGCGAGTCTGGATATGTTTGCCAGTTTCGCGGAACGCGGCCGACGTTTTGCGGCGGCGGTGGAGGCTTTGGCGTGAGTGCTGTGGACGTTGCCAGGCATATCTCGGCGCATCTGCCGTACGGACTTTTTTCGCTACCGTTGCTCAAGGACTTCAAAGGCGTCGATCGCGGCCTGTTGCTGGCGATGCTCGCATTGGCATCCATCGGCATCATTATGGTGGCGTCGGCGTCGGTGGGTTTTGCGGCGGTAACTTATGGCGACAGTCTGTATTTTTTTAAACGCCACCTGGTGTACGTATTGATGGCGGCGGGCGTGCTACTGGTGATGCTGCGCATCCCGTCCCGCGTGTGGTCCGAAAACGGGGGCCTGTTGCTGGCGATTGCCATCGCGCTGCTGATACTGGTATTGATTCCAGGCGTCGGGCGCGAGGTTAACGGTAGTCGTCGCTGGCTAAATTTAGGCCCC